>JALEIQ010000257.1 GCA_022769795.1 Clostridiales bacterium | reverse complement strand
CGACAGGCCGCGCAGGTTGTACAAATAGAAAATCAATCCCGAAAGCGTAAGAAACACGCCCATGAACACATAGCCCACCGGCGTGCGGAAATAGGCCAGAAAGTCGCGCTTGAAAATGGTGCGCATGCCGCCGCCTCCTATTGTGAAATGGCGTTGAGAAACACCTGCTCCAGGCTGCTTTCGCAGCGCGACAGGTGCAAAAGGGGAATGCTCAGGGAGCTGAGCAGCGCAAACAGGCGGCGCTCCGGCTCCGGCTGGCGGTGGAAGGCAACCAGCGCGGTGGTTTGATCCGGATGCGCGGTGGGCTGCACGGTTACGCGCCTTACGCCCCCCAACTGGCGCAGACGGCTTACAATGCTCTTTTCAGCCGCGGCTACGGTGATAAGCAGCGTTACCTCGTCGGGGTTGCTCATGCCGGCCATGTCCGCGTCCAGCTTGACCACGCCGTGATCCAAAATGACCACATGGTCGCAAAGCTGCTGCACCTCGCTTAAAATGTGCGATGAAAACACGATGGTGCGCCCCAGGCCCAGCGTGCGAATCAGCCCGCGAATTTCGGTAATCTGCTTGGGATCCAGACCCACGGTGGGCTCGTCTAGCACAAGCACGTCCGGATCGCCGCAGAGGGCCTGGGCCATGCCCGCGCGCTGGCGGTAGCCCTTGCTCAGGTGCGCAAGCAGGCGGCTGCGCATATCGGTTAATCCGGTCAGCTCCATAATTTCGTCCACATGGGCGGCGATGGCGGAGCGCTTAACCCCCTTGAGCTCCGCGGTGAAGCGCAGGTATTCGCGCACGGTCATTTCATCGTACAGGGGCGGGTGCTCGGGCAAATAGCCCAGGCAGCGCTTGGCCTCGGCGGGCTCCAGCAGGGGGTCGTGCCCGTCGATGAGCGCGCGGCCCTCCGTGGGGGCCAGGTAGCCGGTCAAAATATTGAGCAGGGTAGTTTTGCCCGCGCCGTTTTGCCCCAGCAGCCCAAGCACGGTTCCCTTCTCCGCGCGCAGGCTTACGCCGCTCAGGGCGCGCACGCCGCCGTAGCGCTTGGAAACATTTTCAATGTCAATCACAGGGGAAAAGCCTCCTTGGTTGATGACAGGGCGTATACAACGCCACAGCCTATCATAACACGGGGCGAGGGGTATGGTGTGAATGAATTGTAAAATTTCAGGTAGGAAGGGTTCAGACTGTAGAAAAATCCCTTGGGAGGTGTCGGAGGGCCGCAGACCCGCAACCTCAATCGTCGTCACGGGCACTACCGTGCCCATGACTCGTTTCGGTTGACTCCTTCGGTTCGCTTTGGGTTTCGCCCAAGGCCCCACAGGGCCTCGGGTCGCACATCCCAAATTGAAAATTTGGGATGTGCGATTCCGGCCTTTGGCCGGAACAGCGTGACAACGTTCCGTTGTCATGCTGCCCTTGCGCATTGCCTGCGTCCCCTCCGACTGTAATCCGAATCCAGCGACATGTGCGGTGGGTTCGGAAGCCTTGCGCAGCAAGGTTTCCTTGCAGGGTTCACCGGCCGCGCCGTAGGCGCAGGTGAACCCTGTTTCGGCGGAAAAGATCGCCGCAGGCGAGCTTTTTCGACGGCCTGGATTATAGGATTTTTTGCATGTCGCGTGGGGAAATGGAATAGTACTGCTTAAAGCGCTTGGAAAACTGCGCCATATCGGGATAGCCGACTTTTTCGCCGATTTCGTAGATTTTGTAGCGGCCTTCCTCCAGCAGGGCCTTGGCCACCTTCATGCGGTATTCAAACAGGTAATCGCTGAAGGTGCAGCCCATATCCGCCTTGAAGGTGGCGCTCAGATGCGATTTGCTTACGCCAAGGCTACGCGCTATGGAGCCCAGGGACAGGCTTTGCCCATACTGGCTTTCAATGATTGCAAGCGCTTTGCGCGTATAGGGGGACACCGCCCCGTCTGCGTGCAGGCCCTCAAGAAGGCGCAGCCCGGCGGCCCGGACGCCTTCAAACAGATCGTATACGTTTGTGGCGTTTTCGGTATGCTGAAGCGGCAGGGACAGGGCCTGGCGGCGACCTGCGCCGACAAAGCTGATGCGGCTGACTTGGCTAAAAAGCCCGTCCAGCGCCTCGCGGCACAGCTCGCGGCAGGCGGCGAGCGACGCGCCGGAGGCAAGCGCCTTTTCCGCCAGAGCCGCCAGCTCGTTTTGCCAGGCGTCGGGGCTTAAAGGCAGCGCGCCGTCAGTTTCGCCGCGCCGGGCGAGCCAAAGCGACAGGAGGGTTTGGCATATATGGGTATGCAGCTTTGCGCCGCAGGGGCGTATGTGCCATGACGCCTCGGGAAAATCGCGCAGGAGCGCCTGCGCGTCGCCTTCGTCCGAAAGAAGGCTGGCCGCGCAATGCGGCGGCAGGAAGGCGAACAGCTTTTGCCGTGCCGCCGCCTGCGAGGCGGGAGGCTCGTTCCATACGCCTATGGCAAGGCTGGGGCTTTTGTAAAAGAGCTCCTGCCGGTCCAGCATGGCTTGCAGGGAGGCTTCGGCATGGGCGGCCCCCATCAGGGCTTCCTTGAAAAACACGTTTGCCAGGGCCCAATCCCATTGAGGATGCGCGGGCGCGGGAAGGCTATGGATGTGGGAAACGCAGCGCCTGACGCAGTCCTCGAGCACAGGTGCCTCAAGCGGCTTGAGCAGGTATTCAAACGCGCCGTATTTCACGGCCTCCTGCGCGTAGCGAAATTCCGAATAGGAGCTGATGAAGATGAACTGTCCCGCAAAGCCCTCCTTGCGCGATTCCTTGAGAAGGGTAACGCCGTCCATCACCGGCATGGAGATATCCGCCAGAACGATTTCGGGCGCAAACGCCCGTATGGCCTCCAGGCCCTCCTGGCCGTTGGCACACACGGCGCTGATTTCAATGCCAAGCGCCTCCCAGTCAAGGTACGTTGTGAGCCCGTTTCGAATCAACTGTTCATCGTCAATGACGATCATCCTCAGCATGCGCCCTCCTATCCCAGCGGGAAAACCAGGGTTACGCTGGTACCCATGTTTGGCTGGCTGTCGATTTCAAAAGTGTAATCCTCTCCAAAGTACATTTTGAGCTGCCGGTCAATGTTGATAAGGGCAAAGCAATCGTTGCGGCCGCTTGACACCGTGTGGTTTTGAATCGCGCCGCGCACCTGCGCAAGGCGCTGCACATCCATACCAACGCCGTCGTCCCGGACGCGGTAGCGGATGCGGCGCGGCGCCTCGCGCGTTATATCAACGTCAATATGCCCTCCCTGCTTTTCCCGTATGCCATGCTGATAGGCGTTTTCCACCACGGGCTGAAAAAAATATTTCACCACCATGCATTCCTCCAGGCCGGGCTGCACGTTTACCTGGAACTGGATCATATCGTTCATACGCGTATTCACCAGGGACAGGTAGCATTCCAAAATCTCCTTCGCCTCGCGGACGGTGACCATATCCTTTCCGTGGTTGAGAGTGAGCCTGAAAAAGTGGGACAGGCTAAAGATGATGTTGGAAATCTGCGGCACCTTGTGCTTGTCCGCAATCCAATGGATGGTATCCAGCGTGTTGTAGATAAAATGCTCCTTGAGCTGCGTTTGAATAAACTTAAGCTCAAACTCGTTTTTGAGCATCTGGGTTTCATAATTTTCCTGGATAAGGTGTTGGAGCTTTTCCAGCAATACGTTAAAGCGGTGGCCCACATAGCCCAGCTCGTCACGCTGGCGGAAATGGATGCGCACGCTGAGATCGCCGTGCTCGGCCTGCCGCATTTTATTGCTGATAACGCGCATGGGGCGGATGATGGTGTAGGCAAGAAACGTGAGGGTGACCGCCAGGATAATGGCCAGGCAGGCGATAAAATAGTATAGATAGCGCTCCAAAACCCTAAGCGCCGTATTAAAGCGGGCCACAGGCGCGTAGGCGGCATACAGCCAGGGCGTATGGGAGGAACGGCAATGGACGGTAAGATAGCTTTCGCCGTTCATGGAGGATTCATACCAGCCCATGACGCCCTCAAAGGAGTGGCTGGACAGCCCGGCGACGATATCGGGGGCGTCTTTGGCGGGGGACAGCACAGCCTGGCTCGCGTCCACGATGAACAGATGGGCGTCTTTCCCGGAAAAGAGCTGCTCAAAGCGTTGAAGCATAACGTCGGCGCTGAGGGCGGCGCGGGCATACAGCTTGCGCGTCGGGTTGTTGAAGGAATACGGCGAGAAATAGGTAACAAGGTAGGTTTTGCCGTTTTCCTCCTCCATGAACCATTGCTTTTCCAGACGGCCCTCCGGGCCCATAACGCGGCGTATTTCCTCGGGCGAGGGGTGCGAAAGGGTTTTGCGGGTGGCCTGCACGGAATTGCTGAAAATTGCGTCGCAGAACGGATTATAAACAACCAGGGAGTCAATGTAGCTGTTGCTTAAATAATATTGGTACAGCGTGCGGCTAACCTGCTCGCGCAGAAGAAACGCCGCGTAATCACGCGGCTCGGCCGCCAGGGCGGGGTTGAAGCTGAGGTCGCCAAAAACGTTGTCGGCGCGCATTTGATTGCTGATGGATTCAACGCTTGTAAAAATCTCATCCATCGTGCTGGAAAGGTTTTGCAGGGATATGGAAATATAGGAGCTTACGTCGTTAAGGGCGGAGGCGTTCAAATCCTTTTTGAGCAGGGAATACAAAAAAAGCATGGGCACGATGAAGATGATAACGAGCACAGCCGTTGTTTTTACAAGCAGGCTATGCCTAAAACGCCGTTTGTTTTTTTGCGCATGGTATAGCATATATCGGGGCCGCGCTCCTTTCTTTTGTCCATATTATAATCAACAATATTTCGGTTTGTAAACCAAAATGGCTTTTCGCAGGGAAAATAATCAGCTAAAATGACAAGTTTCGTTGAAAAACACAACTTTTTATCCCGCCAGAAAACAAAATCCCGGGGCAAACGCCATCGCTTTTTTGACACAAAAAACGTATAAATGAATCCAGGAGGAGGGCGAAAGAACGATGATCTATGTGAGCAACTTAGCCGCCGGGCTGGAGAAGGGGCTGGATCATCCCTCGTTTCTGCTGGAGGCGGTCACGCCCTTTGGGGGAGAAGTGGGCGTCGAGCTGTTTTTGCACTACCACGACGAGGCGTACCGGCGCAGGGCGCAAAGCGCCGCCGAATGGCTGGGCGGCCTGCCCAGAACGGCGCATGGGCCGTTTTTGCAGGTAGAGGCCACGGCGGAACAGGACAGCGCGGAACAGGCTTACCTGTTTGAGGCTTACGGCTGGGCGTTTGAAACGGCCCAACGGCTGGAATGCCGCGATATGGTGTTTCACACGCACCAAAGGGTGATTTGGGAGCAGGAAAAGGAGCGCGCGCAGCACAACTGCATGCGCAACCTGGAAGCCCTGCTCGCCATGGGAGAAAAGTACGGCGTGCGGCTGCTGATTGAAAATCTTGGCATCCAGAGGCAGGGAATCAGCCTGTTTGACGAGGAGGATTTTTGCAGGCTGGCGGAGGCGTTCCCACAGGCGGGTTGCTTGATTGACACAGGGCATTTGAATGTGGCCGGCTGGAATGTGGAAAGGGTGCTGGAACGCCTTTCGGGCCGTATTTGCGGCTACCATCTGCATAACAACGACGGCGTTGCGGACAGCCATCGCCCCATTGATGAAGGCACTTTTGATTATGCGGCGTTTTATAAGCTGTATCGCCGCTTTACCCCGAAGGCCAGCCTGACGCTTGAATACGCGGACGGCGGGGACGTTACGCCCCCGAGGCTTGCCGGGGACGCGCAAAAGGTGATCGACGGTGTTTCCGGCCTGTGAAGCGCCGTTTGCATCAAAATGGATGAAGGAGGAACCAAAACCATGAAGAAACTCGTTTCCCTGCTGCTGCTCATGACCCTGGTGTTTTCCCTGGGCGCGGCTCCCGTTGAGGCGATGGCCGAGGGCGAGCCTGTGGAGCTTACCTTCTACTACCCGGTTGGCGTGGGCGGCGACCTGGCGCTGCTGATTGAAAACCTGGCGGCGGAGTTTACCAAGGAAAACCCCAATATCATTGTAAACCCCGTATTCTGCGGCAATTCCACCGAAACCATGACCAAGACCGTGGCCGCGATCCAGGGCGGCAACGCGCCGGACTTTGCCATTCTTGGCAACTCCGAGCTGTATTCGCTGCTGTCCCTTGAGGCGATCCGCCCGCTGGACGATCTGATTGCTGCCGATGAGGACGGCGAGGAATTCATCGCGGATTTCTGGCCGGCGTTCCTTGCCAACTCCTATTACGATGGAAAGATCTATTCCATCCCCTTCCAGCGCAGCACGATTATCATGTATTACAACAAGGACGCGTTTAAGGCTGCGGGCCTTGACTCCGAAACCCCTCCCACCACCTGGGATGAGCTGGTTGAATATGCGCAGAAGCTGACCGTCCGTGACGGCGCGGGCAACGTGACCCAATGGGGCGTGCAGATTTCCACAAACGATCCCTTTACGTTCAGCCCCTTTGTAATGCAGAACAGCGAGAATGGTGAAAACCTGATGACCGCGGACGGCAAAACCGCGCTGTACAACACGCAGGGCAACATCGACGCGCTGCAGTTCCTGGTAGACCTGTCGCAGAAATACCAGGTAATGCCCGAGGGCGTAATCGTCTGGGCGGATTCCACCTCCAACTTTATGGCAGGCACCGCCGCCATGCTGTACATGTCCTCCGGCAGCCTGACCAATGTGCTCAACAACACGGACTTTGAGGTTGGCACGGCGTTCCTGCCTGCCGGCAAGCGCTATGGCTCCGCCACCGGCGGCGCGAACTTCTACATCTTTGACGGAATTTCGGACGAGAAGCTGGCCGCCACCTGGAAGTTCATCCGTTGGATTACGCAGCCCGAGCGCGCCGCTCAGTGGAGCATTGATACCGGCTATGTAGCCACCCGCAAGAGCTGCTCCGAGCTGGACCTGCTGAAGGATTACTTCGCGCTTGTTCCCCAGGCCGAAACGGCTGGAAACCAGCTGGAGTATGCCGGAAGCGAGCTGATGCTGTACGACAACACCCGCTGCTGGGATGTTTTGAAGAACGCGATTGACGCCGCCATGACGCTTAGCAAGACGCCCGCCGAGGCACTTGCGGATGCGCAGGCTGAGGTTGACGAAATCCTTTCCGAGTACCGCTAAGCTCAAAAAAGGCTTGGGGGGAAGCGCCGAAACGGCGCTTCCCCTTCTTCCCAACAAGGAGGGTTTCATGTGCAAGCGCTAAACAGCCGGCATCAGCTTAAAAGGGATATACAGGGCTGGGCTTTCCTTATGCCTTCCCTTGTTTTCCTGTGCGGCTTTGTGCTCTATCCCATTGGCAAGGCCATTGTAAACAGCTTTCAAAAGGTAAATCTGGGCAAGCAGACCTTCACCTTTATAGGGTTTAGCAACTACAGCAAGGTTTTTCACGATAAAACCTTTCAAACGGTGCTGGGGAATACCTTTTTATTCGCGCTTATCGTGATTCCGCTCAGCATGGTGATAGGCTTTTTCCTGGCCTCGCTGGTGAAGGGCGAGCATCGCGGCGTTGGCTTTGCCCGCGCGCTGATCTACTATCCCAACATCGCGCCCACCATCGGCTTTGCGACGGTATGGACGTACCTGCTTACCCCCACGATTGGCCTCATCAGCCAGGTAAGCGCCATGCTGGGCTTTCCGGCGCAGGATTATTTGAACAACCCAAAGTACGCCATTTATACCATCATGGTGGTATATCTGTGGCGCGAGGCGGGGTTTGTGATGATCTTTTATACCTCCGGGCTGCAAAACATCTCGCAGGACTATTACGAGGCGGCCCGCATTGACGGGGCCTCGCCCTGGACGATGCTAAGAAAGATCACGCTGCCGCTGGTAAAGCCCACCACGGTGTTTGTGCTCACCTGCACCATGGCCAACTCCTTTAAGATGGTTGACCTGATCGTGACCATGACAACCAAGGGCGGGCCGAACAACAGTACCAATGTGCTGATGTATCATATCTATCAAACGGCCTTTTCCTATTGGGATATCGGCCAGGCTTCCGTGATGACGGTAGTGATGCTTGGGTTCATGCTGCTGGTATCCATGACGCAGTTTATTGGCATGGATCGCAATACGCATTACGATAACTGAGGGAAGGGGGACAGGTGAAATGAAGAACAAGCCCAGCCTGTGGATGCGCGCCTTGCTTATCGCCGTAAGCCTTGTTTGGGCGGTTCCGCTCCTTTGGGCGGTGGTGACCGCGCTCAAGCCCGCCAAGGAATCCATGCTGCTGAACTGGCCAAGCAGCCTGACGCTGGAAAACTTCCAGATCGTTTTTCAATCGGCGCCCTTCCTGCAATATGGGCTGAACACTGTGCTAATTGTGGCGGGCATCCTGGCGATACAGCTCGTAACGGTTACGCTGGGCGCGTATGCGCTGGCCTGCATAGACTTTCGCGGGAAGCCGCTGGCCGTCGCCCTGATTATGGTGCAGATTATCATCCCGGCGGACGTGCTGATTTTGCCAAACTACATCACCCTGCGCCAGCTTTCCCTGCTGGATACGCTTGTCGGCGTGATGGTTCCGTTCTTTGCCTCGTCCATGGGCCTGCTGTTGCTGCGCGGGGCATACAAGGGAATACCCGTGGCCATTGCCGACGCCGCCAAGATAGACGGGGCGAACGTGTGGCAAACGCTCCTGCACGTGTACATTCCCTCCACGCGCGCGACCTATGTGGCCTTTGCCATCTGCTCGGTGAGCACGCATTGGAACAATTTCCTTTGGCCGATGATCGTCATCAACTCCGTGGAAAAAAGACCCCTGACGGTGGGCCTTTCGCTGTTTGCAAAGGCGAGCGAATCGGGGCCGATGTGGGCCAAGGTAACAGCCGCCACGTTGATTGTGATGCTGCCGCTGTACGTGCTGTTTTGCAGCTTTCAGAAGGTGTTTGTATCCAGCCTGGTGCGCTCGGGCATCAAATAAAACGAAAAACGGCTGCCGCCGGGAAAAAGCAATCCCGGCGGCAGCCGTTTTTCGTGCGCTCACCCGCGGCGGTATATGCCCAGGCGGTATAGCTCGTCCTCCTGGGGCACGTTGATAAGCACCGCCTTGAGCGGGCCGAAGTAAACAAACATGCTGCCCGCGGCGGCGGCGTGGGCCTGGCCCTCCGCGAGCACCTTTGCCATATCGGACGCGTCCCTCGCGCCGCCGCAGGCGATGAGGGGGATGCTGAGCGCCTCCGAAACGGATTTGACCAGCTTTACGTCATATCCCTGCATCGTGCCGTCACGGTCGATGGAGTTGAGCAGCACCTCACCCGCGCCCAGCCGCTGGGCCCGCAGGGCCAGCTCGGACGGCGTTTCGCCGGTGGGACGGGAGCCGTCCGCCACAACGCAGCGGTAGCGCCTGAAAAGATCCTGCTTCACATCGATGGAGGCGACCACGCTCTGCACGCCGAAGCGTTCGGCAATGGCTGTTACGAGCGAGGGGTTATCGACGAGCGCGGTATTGAGGATCACCTTTTCAAACCCGATGTGGAAAAGCCGCGCCGCCTGCTCCACCGTGGTAATTCCCCCGCCGTAGGAAAGCGGCATGAACGCTTCGGACGCGATGCTCTCCAAAAGCTCGAAATCCGGCCCGCGGCCCATGCGGCTGGCCTGGATGTCCTGAACGCACAGCTCGTCCACACATTTTTCACTGAAAATTTTAACGGCGTTGATGGGGTCGCCCAGATAGTTGGGCTCCTTGAAGCGCGTGGTTTTCACCAGCCCGCCGTCCGAAAGCAGCAGGCAGGGAATGAGCCGGGGACGGTGATACATGGCTAACACTCCTTTGCGAAGCTGCGAATCAGCGCAAGGCCGAAGCGGTGGCTTTTTTCGGGATGAAACTGCGTGCCCCATACGTTGCCGCGATGCACGGCAGCGGCGAAGGGGTAGCCGTATTCGCAGGTCATAAGCACGTCGGAGGGGTCGTCGCACACGGCGTGATAGCTGTGCACAAAGTAGAAGCGCGGCTCCGGCTCAAGCTGCTTTACAAGGGGCTGCTGCGGCTGGGTTAGGGTTACATAGTCCCAGCCCATGTGGGGAATCTTCAACTGCGGCTGATCCTCCAGACAGAAGCGCTTCAGGTCAAAGGGAATGTAGCCCAGCCCTTCGCCGGGGCCTTCCTCGCTGCGGCGGCCCAGCATCTGCATGCCCAGGCAGATGCCCAAAAGCGGCGCGCCGTCCCTCACGGCGGCGTCCAGCGCATCGCGCATGCCGCTTTGGTTAAGAAGGGCCATGCCCGCGTCAAATTTGCCGACTCCCGGCAGGATAAGGCGGTCGCAGGCGGCCAGCTCCCCGGCCGTATGCACCGCCCGGCCTTCCGCCCCCGCCTTTTTTACCATATTGAGAATGGAGCCGATGTTGCCGATGCCGTAATCCAGCACGCCGATCATGCGGGCAGCCCCCTTCCACATCGAAAAATACGACAAAAACGCCCAGCGCCTTTGCCGTATGTGTAGGATAGCATGTTGCGGGGAAGATGTCAATGCGGAAGGGGCGGATTGACGCGCATAAGGCCGTGGCGCGTGCAGTAGACGAGCAGAGCGCCGCGCCTGAAGAACGGCATGCGCAGCGCCGCGTCCTGCTCGGGATACAGGCGCACCATGAACATGCGGTCGTAGCTGAGCCAGGCGACAAAGGCGATGTGATGCTCCTTGCTCATTTCGTGAGGAAAGGTGAGATAGCATTCGTCCTCAACAGCCTCGAGGCCTGGGATGTGCGCGCTGTCGGCTGGAACGGGGGAGAGCGGCGCAAGCTTGCGCCCGCAGCAGCTTAGCTGCGATTGCCCTGTGCTGGTGAGCAGGCTCCCGCACACGGGGCAGAGATAGAATTGTAGCCGCTTCATATTGCCTCCTTGCATGCCTGACTGCGGCAGCGCGCCGGAAAGCAGGCTTTCAATGTCCACGCGGAATACCCCGGAAAGGGCGCTTAGCAAGGACACGTCCGGGCAGCCAAGCGCGCGTTCCCACTTGGATACGGCCTTATCCGTCACGCCGATTTGCCGGGCCAGCTGGGCCTGGGTGAGGCCGTTTTCCAAACGCAGCCTGCGAATGAGCGCGCCGCATTTTTGTTGATCCATTCCGGTACCCTCCTTACGCGGTTTACAGGGCCAGCATATCATGCCCGCGCGCGCCGCGCAACCGACGCGCCGTAGAGTTTTGGTTCTGTGCTTTTTTTCATGAAAAGGCGTTTACAAACCCTTCCTTGCGTGGTAGAATAAATGATGTGCGTACGCACGGCAAAGAACCGTGCCCGCAGCTTGCTGAACGCCAACGGCAGGCTATGGACGCGGCGATTACCAAAGGAGCGGTTCACCCGCTGCCAAAACAAGGAGGCAAAACCCATGGAAAAGTCCGAGATTATCAAGACCTACGCCCGCCACGAGGGCGACACAGGCTCCCCCGAGGTGCAGATTGCGCTGCTGACCGAGCGCATCAACCATCTCAACGAGCATCTTAAGCTCAACAAGAAGGATCACCACAGCCGCCGCGGCCTGCTGCTGATGGTTGGTAAGCGCCGTGGCCTGCTTGACTACCTCAAAAAGACCGATATCGAAAGCTACCGTACGCTGATTGCTCAGCTTGGCCTGAGAAAGTAAACCGTTTGGAAAGCAACCGCGCCGTGGCGGGGCAATCCCGCCGCGCGCGGCTGTTTTTGCAAAGGCGCGGCGTGGCGTTGCCCGCGCGAATGCGCGCCATGGCACGAGGCCATGAGCGCAGGAATGAGGAGAGAGAGAAGTAGATGGATTACAGAGTGTTTTCAACAGAGCTGGCGGGCCGCCCGCTGACGATTGAATTTGGCAAGTATGCGCAGCAGGCCAATGGGTCTGCCTTTGTGCGCTTTGGCGATACCGTTGTGATGGTAAACGCCACTATGAGCGAAACAGTGCGCGAGGGCGTGGATTTCTTCCCCCTGAGCGTAGATTTTGAAGAAAAGCAGTATTCCGTGGGCAAGATTCCCGGCGGATTTATCAAGCGTGAGGGCCGCCCCACCGAAAAGGCGACCTTGACCTGCCGCCTGATTGACCGCCCGCTGCGCCCGCTCTTTCCCAAGGGCATGCGCAACGATGTGCAGGTAGTGGCGACCTGCCTGAGCGTGGATAAGGATATTCCGCCCGAGGTGCCCGCGATGATTGGTTCTTCCGCGGCCCTGAGCGTGAGCGATATTCCCTGGGGTGGCCCCACCGGCACCGTGGTGGTGGGCTGCGTGGACGGCGAGCTGGTGCTGTGCCCCAACGCCGAGCAGCGCGAAAAGAGCACCCTGCACCTGACCGTTAGCGGCACCAAGGAAGCGGTGCTCATGGTGGAGGCTGGCGCGAAGGAAGTGCCCGAGGAGCTGATGCTGCGCGCCATCCTGTTTGGCCATGAGGAAATTAAGAAGATCGTTGCCTTTATCGAGGGCATTCAGCAGGAGATTGGCAAGGAAAAGACCGAGGTTCCGCTGGTAACCACCGGCGAGGATGTAAAGGCCGCTGTGCGCGAGTACGCCTACGAAAAGTGCGAGTGGGTGTTTGAAACCCCCGACCGCCATGTGCGCCAGGAGCGCGAGGCCCAGGTGAAGGCCGAGTGCGCCGAGCATTTTGCCGAGCAGTTTGAGGGCCGCCTGGCCGAGGTGGCCGACGCGCTGTATTACCTGAACAAGGAAATTATGCGCAAGAAGATTCTGGAGCAGGGCATCCGTCCCGACGGTCGCGGCCTGACCGACGTGCGCCCCATTTGGTGCGAGGTGGGCATTCTGCCCCGTACCCACGGCAGCGCCATCTTCACCCGCGGCGAAACCCAGGCCCTGACCGTTACCACCCTGGGCTCCATGAGCGACGTACAGATTTTGGACGGCCTTGGCACCGAGGACAGCAAGCGTTACATCCACCACTACAACATGCCCCCCTATGCCACCGGCGAGGCGGGCCGCATGAAGAGCCCTGGCCGCCGCGAGATTGGCCACGGCGCGCTGGCTGAGCGTGCGCTGGAGCCCGTGGTGCCCGGCGAGGACGAGTTCCCCTACGCGCTGCGCCTGGTGAGCGAGATTTTGTCCTCCAACGGTTCCAGCTCCATGGCTTCCGTGTGCGGCAGCACGCTTTCGCTGATGGATGCGGGCGTGCCCATCAAGCGCCCTGTGGCCGGCGTTGCCATGGGCCTGATTAAGGACGCCGAAACCGGCAAGGTGGCCGTGCTTACCGATATCCAGGGCCTGGAGGATTTCCTGGGCGATATGGACTTTAAGGTGGCCGGTACCGTGAAGGGTATCACCGCGATTCAGATGGATATCAAGATCGCGGGCATTGACCGCGCCATTCTGGAAAAGGCGCTCAACCAGGCGTTGGCGGGCCGCCTGCACATCCTCAAGATTATGCTGGACACGCTGGGCCAGCCCCGCGAGCACCTCAGCAAGTATGCGCCTAAGATTGTGCGCTTCACCATCAATCCCGAAAAGATCCGCGAGGTGATTGGACCCGGCGGCAAGATGATTAACAAGATCATTGCCGAAACCGGCGTGAAGATCGATATCGAGGACGATGGCCGCGTGTACATTGCCACCCCCGACGAGGCTGCCGCCAATAAGGCGCGCAAGATCATCGAGGGCATCGCCAAGGACGTTGAGGTGGGCGACGTATATTTGGGCAAGGTTGTGCGCATCATGAACTTTGGCGCGTTTATTGAGCTTACGCCCGGCAAGGATGGCATGCTGCACATCTCCAAGATGGCGGATCACCGCGTGGAGAAGGTGGAGGATGTGATGAACATCGGCGACGAGATTGAGGTTAAGGTCAACGAGATTGACTCTCAGGGCCGCGTGAACCTGATCCGTAACGATATTACCTATCCCTCCAACGAGGGTGCGCCCCGCTCCTTCAGTGGCGAGCGCCGCCGTCCTCCGCGCAGGGACGGCCGTCCCTCCGGTGGCAGCGACCGCACCTGATTGGCTGTGAACATAAAAAGCCGCCGCTTGCTTGGCCATAAGGCCCGGCAAGGGGCGGCTTTGCCCTTTCATGGGCGGAAAGGAACGAAGGGGAATGTTTGATCAGATCACGCTGCCCAACGGCCTGCGCGTGGTGGGCGAAAGGCTTACGTATGTGCGCAGCTGTACCGTGGGCGTATGGGTGAAGGTAGGCAGCATGAATGAGCGGCCGGAGGAAAACGGCCTGAGCCATTTTATTGAGCATATGGTATTTAAAGGCACCAGGAACCGCACCGCCCGCGATATCGCAGAGGAAATGGATATGGCGGGCGGGCAGCTCAACGCCTTTACCAGCAAGGAATGCACCTGCTACTATGCCAAGGTGACGGATGACGAGCTGCCCCTGGCGGTGGATATATTGGCGGATTTGGCGCTGCGCCCCACATTTGATGAGGGCGAGCTGAACAAGGAGCGCGGCGTGGTTCTGGAAGAAATCGCCATGGTGGAGGATACGCCCGAGGACCTTGTGCATGAGCTTTTGAGCGACGCGCAGTATTCTGGCTCGCTGCGCAGGCCCATTTTGGGCACCAACGGGTTGATTCGCCGCTATGGACGCGGCGATCTGGTTGGCTATTGGGAGCGTCACTACACGCCGGAAAACATGGTTCTGGCCATCGCCGGAAACTATGATTGGGATGCGTTTTTGAAGCTGGTAGAGCAGTATTTCGACGTGTTTCCCAACCAAAGCGCCGGACAGGCGCGGCTTGAGGAGCAGGTGTTCGTAAGCGGCCGCAAGGCGCGCGATAAGGATACCGAGCAGCTGCATATTTGCATGGGTTTCCCCGGCGTGCCCTCCAATAGCGACGATCTCTACGCCATCAGCGTGTTCAGCAACGCGCTTGGTGGCGGCATGAGCAGCCGCCTGTTCCAGCGCATCCGCGAGGAATTGGGCATGGCGTACAGCGTATACACCTATTCCAGCAGCTATCAGGGCCTGGGCTCCTTTAACGTGTACGCGGGCACCACGCCGGAAAACGGCGAAACCGTGATACGGGAGATGCAGGAGCAAATGGCGCTTTTCCTGGAAAAGGGGCTTACCGATAAGGAGTTCCGCAGCGCCAAGGCCCAGCTGCGCGGCGGCTATGTGCTGGGGTTGGAAAGCTCCAGCGGGCGCATGCAATCTATCGGGCGCGGGCTGCTTCTGCTCAACCGCCTGCGCGATCCCGAGGAAACGCTTGCAAAAATTGACGCGGTCACCATGGACAGCGTAATGGAAATCGCCCGGCGCGTGCTTTCTGCGCCGCCCAGCGCCGCCATCGTTGGCAAGGATGCGCAGCGCTATCTGGAAAAGATCGGAGGCGCGCGGATTGGATAAGCTGGAGCACATTTTTGAGCTGCAAAAGGGCTTTCAGGACAAGCTCAAGCGCGAGCGGGGCCTGGAGGGCATCCCTATGGAAACCTGGCTGCAAAAGCAAACCCTGGCCATGGTGAGCGAGCTGGCGGAGCTTTTGGAGGAGGTCAACTTCAAGTGGTGGAAGAACCCCCACGAGTTGAGCCAGCACAACATTCAAGAGGAATTGAGCGATATTCTGCACTTTTTCATCAGTATGTGCATCGAGGCCGGAATGACGGCGGACGACCTGTATGCCGTGTATGTGGGCAAAAACAAGGAAAACCATATGCGCCAGGACGGGCTGAGCCAGAAGCATGGGTACGAAACGGGGCTGAACGCATGAAGGCGCTGTGGCAGGCCCATGAAAAGCTGCCGCAGGGCTATCGCCTGAAAGAGAAAATGGATTTGGCGGGCAACCGCAGGCAGATGCGGGCGGTTATGTGGTTGAGCCTGGGGCTGTTTGTGGCCGCGATGGCGGTGGGACTGCTGATTGCGCCCCTGTCCTCGCTGGTGCGCAAAGACGCGGGTATCGGAAATCTGGCAATCAAGCTGGCCGTGCTTGCCGGCGGAATCATCGTTTATATTGTGGCTCACGAAGCGGTGCATGGCGTTTGCATGTGGAGCTTGAGCCGGGTTAAGCCGCGCTTTGGCGTTACGCTGATGTATGCCTACGCGGGAAGCGAGGTATATTTTGCCAAGCATGCCTATGTGCTGATTGCGCTTATGCCCGCCGTGGTGTGGACGGCTGCGCTGGGCGGCCTGTGCTGGGCCGTTCCGGCGGATTGGTTCTGGGTGATCTGGCTGATACAGGCAATGAACGTGAGCGGCGCGGCGGGGGATTTCTATGTGGCCTTCCGCATAGGCCGCATGCCGCCGGGCCTGTTGGTTCAGGACAGCGGAACGGCCATGAGCGTGTATGTGCAGGCCGCGTGAAATACCGGATTTTCCAGCTTCAAAGGACTTCCTTCCTGGGCAGACTAGCCTGCGAAGGAGGTCTTTTTGCATGAAAAAAGGAAGCTGGATTGCGCTTATGTGTCTTTGCGCGCTGCTGCTTGGGGGTTGCGCAAGCAACGCGGAAGTTGCCCCCGTGCCCACATCCGATGGAGCGGACAAAAAAGCGAACGTGGAGCAGGTGAACTGGCCTAAGGAAAAGCTAAGCACGGCGGACAACGGCGTGCCAACGCTTAACGTGTACGTGGCGGATAAGGAACAAATTGAAAGCATGGATTTGGAAACCTATGTGCAGGGCGTGCTGGCCGGGGAAATGAAAAACGACTGGCCCATGGAGGCGCTTAAAGCGCAAGCCATTCTGGCGCGCACCTTCGTGCTGAAATTTATTCAGGAAAAGAAAAGCCGCTATGAGGGCGCGGATATCTCCACCGATATCGAGGAGGCGCAGGCCTATGACGCAAGCGCCGTTAACGACCGCATCCGCCAGGCCGTGGCTGAAACCGAGGGCCTGGTGTTAAGCGCCGGGGGCGAATTGCCCTACGCATGGTTTCATGCGCACAGCGGCGGCGTAACGGAACGGGCCAAGGAGGGCCTTGGCTGGGAAAAGGAGGAGCCCTCCTATACCCAAACCGTAAAGAGCAACGAGCCGGAAACCGTGGCGGACGCAAAGGAGCAGCAAAGCCTGAGCGACGCGCAAAGCTGGGAGGCATCCTTTCCGTTCCCGGAATTTGAGGCGGCGTGCGCGAAGCAGGGCGCAAACGTAACGCTGAACGCCGATACGGCCCTTACCATCAGCCAACGGGGCGACAGCGGCCGCGCGGTAAAGCTGAATGTGGACGGCCAGGAGGTAAACGCCACCGATCTGCGCATCGCTCTGGGCAGCACCAAAATGCGCAGCACGCTGCTAACCAGCCTGAAGGTGGGGGACGGCGCGGTGACGATGGCGGGCAAGGGGTATGGACACGGCGTGGGCATGAGCCAGTGGGGCGCTTACGGAATGGCCGGGGAAGGAAAGACGGCGGAGGAAATCGTGATGCATTACTTCCGCGAGGTGAGCGTGCAAAAGCTTTGGTAGCCACGCAAAAAAGGCACGGGAAAGCCGGGGCGCTCCCATGCTTTTTTTGCTATGAGGAGGGCGCTACTTTCTGCGTTGGATGGTATAGTCGGGGTAATTCTTTTTTACATGGCGCTCCGCTATGCTCCCCTCGGGACAGTTTACCGTGACCTTTTTGCTCTCGGAAAAGAAAGCGTGCTCGCCGATGGTTTCAAGCGAGGCGGGCAGGCTGAAACTGGATATGTTTCCCATAAAACCGTAATCACCGATGGAAACAACTCCCTCGGGAAGCGTTACCTTTTCCAACCAGGTCATTTGGAAGGCACCGGCCCCAATGGTAACAAGACTGTCGGGGAAAGCAATTTTCTTGAGCGGGGTCAGCGTGCAGGCAGCCTCTCCAATTTCCGTTAGTCCTTCCGGCAGCGTAAGGGAGGACAGAGAGGTAAGCGCAAACGTGCCGGCAGGCAGTACGGTTACGCCCTCGGGAAGAACCGCCTTTTCAATTCTGGAGCAGCCGGCGAAAACCCCTTCGCCAAGGGAGCGCAGCGTACTGGGCAAAGGCGCTTCCAGCAGGTTTACGCAGCGTTCAAAGGCGAAGCCGCCAATCGAGGTCAGAGAAGGCTCGCCGGAAAAGGAAACGGTTTGCAGCGCCGCGCAACTGCTGAACGCGATGTCCCCAATATGGGCGAGGGTAGAGGGAAGCGAAATAGAGCGCATGTGCTTGAACGCCCCGAAGGCTTCCGCGTCAATTTCCGTAACGCCCTCGGGAACGACAAGAATAACCCCGTCCGTATAGGGTTCCAGTACTTTTGCCGTAAGGACGGGCTCGCTTGGCAGCGTAACCGTTTCATACCCCTCCAGCTCCGGGAAAACACGCTTGACTTCCAACGGCACGGCAAGATCCAGCGAGCTGCCGGGCTCGCAATAGACCGTAAGCTTGTTATATTCACCGCTTTCGCCCGTGCCATTGGAGGAATAATAGTGAAACGAGTCTGTTTCAAAAACGCAGTTCGGAGCGGCGCAGGTCAGCTTAGCCAGGCTGCTTTTAGAATTGTTAACGCAATGCAGCGCGCCGTGATCCACATGGGTAAGCGTGGAAGGCAGTTCCAGCGTCTTCAGGCTTCCGCAATACTGGAAGCAGCTTTCGCCAATGGTGCGAAGTCCCTCGTTCAGCGTTATGCCGCTGAGAGCGTAGCAATACCCGAAGGCCTCCGCTTCCAGCGCCTGAACGGTGGAGGGAAGCGTAACGCTTTTCAGCTTCTTGCAGTGCCAAAAGGCGCGCTCCCCGATTGCGAGAAGCCCCTCATTGAGCTCCACCTTGGTAAGGTTTTCACAGGCATAAAACAGATTTTTACCAAGACGGGTTATATTGGCGGGTAGCGAAATGCTTTTTAGCTTTGAGCAGGAATAAAACGCTCCATCGCCAAGCGTGGTCAGGCTTTCCGGAAGATCGACGGAGGCAAGGCCCTCGCAGCAATAGAAAGCGCCCTCCTCGATGGTTTGAAGCCCTTCGGGAAGGGCAAGCTTGGTTATGGACTCGCAGTGATCAAAGCAATACGAGCCGATCGTGCGAAGCGTGGAGGGGAACGAAAAGCCTTTCAGACTTTTGCATCCTGTAAAGACACTGGCTTCGATAACCTCAAGCCCTTCGGGAAGGACGAGCTTGCCGCTCAGGGACGCGCAGCCGCCAAAGCAATAAGAGCCAAGCGAGCGGAGGGTGGAAGGGAGATTAATGCTTTTGAGCTTTTGACATTCTCCAAAGGCGCTGCTGCCCAAGAACAGCAGGCCTTCGTTCAACTGAACCTTATTTAAGGACGAGCATACAAAGAAGGCGTTGTCGCCGATGGAAACGGTCGTGGAGGGGAGAAAAACCGCTTTCAGCTTTTCACAACGTTCAAACGCGTAGTCCTCGATGATTTCGAGGCCTTCGCCAAGGGTGAGGGACGTCAGACCGCCGCATCCATAAAACGCAGATTCGCCGATGACGCGAGGCCCCGCCTCGCACACAACCCGCCGCAGGCTAGAGTGGCCGTAGAAGGCGTAGCTTTTGATTTGATCGAGCATGCCGGAAATGTGAAGCGTTTCAAGCGTATCATGAGAGCTAAACGCGCCCGCGGCAATGGAAGAAACAGGATGGCCGTCCACCTCGGCCGGTATGCTTACGTCC
>JALEIQ010000249.1 GCA_022769795.1 Clostridiales bacterium | reverse complement strand
AAGGTGAACGTGGCCCCTGTGGGGCCTTGGGCGAAGCCCAAAGTGAACCGAAGGAGTCAACCGAAACGAGTCATGGGCACGGTAGTGCCCGTGACGACGATTGAGGTTGCGGGTCTGCGGCCCTCCGACACCTCCCAGGGGTTTATCGACAGTCTGGGGCGGCTATGCCGCTGCGAATCTCTCTAACCCCGAAAAAAAGTTTTGTTTTCACGAACCAAACCGGCCTTCCCAACCTCATAGTAGATGCAACCGGTTGAAAAACCCCCTGGGAGGTACGCTATGGACGAGCAACGATTTACGGACGCGGTACGGCAGTATCAAAAGCTATTGCTTCACATCGCTTACGCCATGCTTCACAACGAGCACGATTGCGCCGACGCTGTGCAGCAGGCGCTGCTCAACGCATGGCGCACGCGAAACAGGCTTAGAAACGAGCAGGCGATCAAGGCGTGGCTGTCGCGCATTTTGGTGAACGAATGTCACTCCATTTTGCGCAAGCGAAAGCGCGCGCGATTCACAGAGCTGAGCGACGAGCTGCCCGCGCCGCCGCTGGCGGACAATATGCCCTTGCACGACGCATTGGAAAGGCTGCCGCAGCGGTTGCGGATGCCCCTTGTGCTGGCGTATATGGAGGGCTTTACCATTGCGGAGATCTCCGAAGCGCTGCGCATACCGGCGGGCACGGTGAAAAGCCGCATGTCGCAGGGGCGCAGGCGGCTTGGCGAGATGCTGAAGGAAGAATGGAAGGAGGGAGAGGAATGCTGAGCAGGGAGCAAATGCTTGCGGCGTTTCCGAAGGACAGCGCGATTTTTAACGATGCTGTGGACAGCGCACTCAGGCGGATTCACAATGAAGCCGCCCTGGAACGGCAGGCCGCCGCTCACAGGCAAATCAAGCGCGTTTTGGCATGGGGCCTGGCGGCTGTGCTGCTGCTTGCGGGCGCGTTTGGCATTGCCGAAGGCGTCAGGCTGGGCGTATTCGACTTTCTGCTTGGACAGGATACCCCGCTGCTCCAGGCGAAGGAGCTTGTGCAGCAGGATTTGGCGGAAATGCGCATTGGACATACCACATTGCGGGCGACGGAAGCCGTGTACGACGGCGCGGCTGTGCGCTTTGTGATAAGCGTAAGCAACGATACGATTGACCGGCCAATCGCGGCGGAGGAAGCCGATGACGGCGAGTTTGCCGCCGCGCTGAATGCCGACGGCGTGACCGCGCTGTACGGCTTCGACTGGTTTACCATCGACGGCATGAAGCACAGCATGACGGGCGGAAGCCACGGCGACAGAGCGGCGGGCGAGGAGAACGGCGAGGTGATCGTCTACTTTGAGCTGCTGCTGACCGAGGGCGAGGCCGGGCGCATCAGCCCGCCCGCAAGCGATTTCACCCTGGGCGTGCCTGTGCGCACCGCGGATACGCTGGAGGCGCAGCAGCTATTCATTCCCGTAAAGGTGGTTGGCGCGAACCTGCTTCGCAGCATCATCCCCGACGCGCCCACGCGCTTTGGCGAGGGCGAAACGGCGTATACCGTCACCGTGACGGACGCGAAGCTCTCGCCCATTCGAAATGCTTTGGAGCTGCGCGTGGACGTGCCCGATACGACGGACGAGGACGCGGCGTGGGAGCTTATCAGCCCGTGGCACGCCGTGGCGCTTGTAGACGAAAGCGGCGCGGAGGTTGGGCAGGCCGACACAAGCTTCTACGGCCTGCCGCAGGGGGAAACCGACGAAGCGCGCCACTTCATCATCCGTATCGAGGTTACGCCTGTGGAAGGCTATCCCGGCGCGCTGTTCGCGGCACCCATGGACTATGACGAAAACGGCGATTGGCGGGCTGATATGAGCCGCGCTATCAAATTAAAAATGGAGGGAAACTGAGATGAAAAAGAGGATTGCCGGATTTCTTGCGCTTGTGTTGACGCTTTCCGTATGTGGCGGCGCGCTTGCCGGGGGCGATACCTTCACCCTTGCGGAGCTGAAAGCCCAGGCCCCCGAACGGCTGCAAATGACGGTCACATCCGCCACCGGCGAAACCGTCACGGTGGACGCGCCTGTGATTCTGCCGGACGCGGACGTGCTGCCCGTGCTAAAGTGCAAAAGCCAGCTCTTTGAAACGGCAAGGGCGAACGACTTCTTTTTCCCGGACAAAAAGTCCAGACAATCAGCCACCTACAAGCAGTTTGTCAGCCGTGAGGCGACCGATGCGTTCCCCTTCCTGAACATCGCGAAGGAATCCGCGCCGTATCTGCTGACCGGCAAAACGGACACAACCCGCCGCTCTCCTTTGGCCATGGGCGAAACCCCGCCGGAAAGCGACTTTACGCTGGAGCAGGCCGTGGAGCTGATTCTGCGCTACAACGCCGCCTTTGGCGGGAACCCCGATGTGGATTTGCGCCCGACCCAGGCAGTCGCCATGAGCGGCCTGTGCAAGATGAAATCCGCCAAGGTGACGAACGAAGCCACGGGCGTAAGCGTTCGCGCAATCGTGGCCGACCCCGAGCGGCCCGTGAAGGGAAAGGAGAAGGGGCTTTGGCTCATCAGCCTGTCGCAGTATCTGCACGGCGTGCGGGTGATTGACGACAGCAACAGGCGTTACCGTGCTAGTGGCTACTACAATCCTTATCCCACCAAAAACAGAAGCAACGTGATGGACGGGGAGAATTTCAGGGTGTTCCTTAGCTATCTGCAAGAGGAGGGTACGCTTACGGACGATTATCCCCTGGCGGGCTGGGACGCGGTGGAAAGCAGCATCCGCGCGCTCATCGAGCAGGGCAAGCTCAAAAGCGTCTATCAGGTGGAGCTGGTGTACCTTGTCAAAATGCTTCGCGCGGATCACGAAGCCTTCAAGCGGGGTGAATTTACACAGGAGGACGCATTCAGTTGCGACTTCGCGCTGGTGCCCGTGTGGGAGATCAAGGGCTGGAACCTGTATAAGGCGAACGAGAAATATTTTGCCAGCGGCACGTCGCCCGACCGGGAAACGATCCTGATGAACAACTTCGGCCAGGATTTTCAACAGGAGGATTATGTGCTGCGCCTGAACGCGGATACGGCAAAGCCCTTTGAGCCGGAGAACAAAATTTACGATGGGGAGATAAACGCGCGATAAGCCCCCAGGGAACGCAATTTGCCCGCGCAAAGCGCGGGCAAAAGCGGGATTCCTAAGGGCGAAGCCCTTAGGCGGAGGGTGCGGGAGGCGGAGCCTCCCGCGCTCTCGTCCTCCCGCGACGGCTAGATTTCCCGAATACGCGCGGAGAAGCCGTCCACCAGGGAAAAGATGCCCCGCACGCAAAGCAGCAGCAGGCAAACCGGCACCAGAAGCAGGCAGCATAGCCCAAAGCCGACCCAGAAGATGATATCGCTGAGGATACTCAAAAACGAACGATTTTTCCATTTCACGCGCGGGCACCTCCCTTGCTTATTCGCTTACAATGCGGTAATACACCTTGGCGGTGAGCAGATATACCGCGCCATAGATGACGCCAAAGACGGCGAAGCTTGCCAGCGCGCATGCGCCCATCAGGGAAACGTTGTCCATGCCAAGGCCGCGGAACATGGTGTTGATGCCGGGAAAGGCAAAGACGATATGCAGCCCCGCAACCGCCAGCGGCAGGAAGAATACAATCAGGATTTGCGAGGAGATGGAATGCTTGATCTCCCGGCGGCTCAGGCCCACCTTGCGCATGATGCGGTAGCGTTCGCGATCGTCATAGCCCTCGGAAATCTGCTTGTAGTAGATGATGAGAATCATGGCCATCAGGAACAGGCAGGCCAGGAAGATGCCCACAAACAGCAGGCTGCCATACAACTGCCGCATGGATATGCGCAGCGCTTCGCGGCTGTTGAGGTAGTTTATGCTGAAGCGCTGCTTCAGGCGGTCGTACAGGGCGTCGGAAAAGGCGATTTCCTGCTCGGCGGTACCGTCGATGGTGAAGCTTACGGAGCAGCGCATAGCGTCGTCCTTATAGCCGTAAACCTCCGTGTTCCTGCGTATGAGCCGCTCTATGGACTGCTGGTTGTCCATAATGAGAAACAGGGTATCGAAAGCGCTGGTAAAAACCGCGTGATTGGACAGGCGCCCGCGCGTGCGCGACTTGATAGAGAGGGTTTCGCCCAGAAGGGAAAGCGTTTCATACGCGTAATCGCTGCGGTAAGCGTCCAATAGAATTTCTCCGGGAGCGAGAGTTTCATGCAGGCCGTACATGCGGTTATAGTCCTCCAGGGGAATCATATACAGCATGATGGGGGTAATGAACAGGTTGTCGCCATCAGCCTCGCTGCCCACAAGGAAGGTATCCCTGGCCTGGTACGCGGTAAAGGAATAGTAGTGGAAGGCCATGTCGTTCTCGCGGGTCAGGCCCATTTCGGACAGGGTTTCGTCCACGGTTTCATAAAACGCGTCGATGTCCAGATCCTTGCTTACAAATTCGATATCGCCGGACACGCGCTTGTTCACGATGTCCTCCATGTTGAACCACAGCGCCACGGTGGAAAACACCATCACCAAAACCATGGTGGACAGGATGCATACGTTGCTCAGGCCCACGGCGTTTTGCTTCATGCGGTAAATCATGCCGGAAACGCTGATGAAGTGCGACGGCTTATAGTAAAACCGCTTGCGCTTGCGAAGCGTTTTCAAAAGCGCGATGCTGCCCGCCGTAAACAGGAAGTAGGTGCCTATGATGACCAGGATGACGGCGAAAAAGAACATGATGATCATCGTGGCCGCGTCCCGGATGGTGGCGCTGAGCCAATAGCCCGTGCCCAGCGTGAACAGGCCCAGGATTGCGAGAATCCACTTGGTTTTGGGGTCGCGCTCGCCCACCTCGCCGCTGCGCAGAAGCTCAATTGGGTTGGCGGTATACACCTGCCTGACCGAATTGAGGAAGATAAGAGCGAACGTGCCGCTGATGAGCGCGGCGGTATACGTCATAGCGCCGCGTGAAATGTAAAAGCCGATGGCAAGCTGCCGCCCAACAATGCGCGCCAGAAGCAGCAGCAGCGCCTTATCCAGCAGCATGCCCAGAGCAAAGCCAAGCGCAAGGCTGATAACCAGGATAATAACCGTTTCCCAGAGCACCACGCGGCCCAGGTGCTTTTTTTCCATGCCCAGGATGTTGTAGAGGCCGAACTCCTTTTTGCGGCGCTTGATGAGGAAGCTGTTGGTGTAAAACAGGAAGATGACGCTGAACAGCGAGGTGACGATCACGCCCAGCTGCAGGGCGAAGGAGAGCGTATCGCTGCCAACGTCGGGGTTGCCTTGCAGGGTGCCAATGATGTACATCATGGCCGTGGTAACGATGGCGGTGAGAATATAGGGATAATACACCTTGCGGTTTTTGCGGATGCCGTTTGCCGCCAGACGGAGAAAAAAGCCTTTACGCATGCAACGCGCCTCCCGTGGCGATTACCGTAAGGGTATCGCTGATTCGCTGGTAAAGGCCGTCCGCGCCGTCCTTGCCGCGGTAGAGCTGATGGAACACCTCGCCGTCCTTGATGAACAGCACGCGGCTGGCATGGCTGGCCGCCTTTACCGAGTGCGTTACCATGAGGATGGTTTGTCCGTCCTCGTTAATCTCGCCAAAGAGGTTCAAAAGGCTGTCGGTGGCGCGGCTGTCCAGCGCGCCGGTAGGCTCGTCCGCCAAAATGAGCTGAGGCTGGGTGATGAGAGCGCGCGCGACGGCCGCGCGCTGCTTTTGCCCGCCGGATACCTCGTAAGGAAATTTGGACAGGATGCCGCCTATGCCCAGCTTATGCGCGATGGTCCCAAGACGGGTATCCATCTCCCGATAGGTTTTGCCCGCCAGCACCAGCGGCAGGAAGATGTTATCGCGGATGGAGAAGGTGTCCAGCAGGTTAAAATCCTGGAACACAAAGCCCAGGTTATCGCGGCGGAAGGCCGAAATTTCCTTTTCACTGATATTGGTGAGCACCTTGCCGTTTAGGCGAACCTCGCCGCGGGTGGGCTTGTCCAGCGCCGCCAGAATGTTGAGCAGCGTGGTTTTGCCGCTTCCGCTTTCGCCCATGATGGCCACGTATTCGCCCTTTTCCACGGTAAAGTTCACATCCGTGAGCGCCTGTACCTGATTGGAACCAAACCGGGTGGTATAGATTTTTTGTAGATGATCGACTTCCAGCATTGCCACTTGGCATACCTCCCTTGCTTGTTTGCAGGTACAGTATAGTTTGTACGCAGGGCGTATGCCATTTTCCTGCCTTACATTTTGGGCGGGAATCTTACAGTTTTGTCAGGTTGGGGGTTGGGGGGCTTCGCGCCCCCACACCCTGCGCCCCGTGCCCTGCGGGTGGGCTTTCTTGCGGGGTGGCATCCCGCGGGGGCTTTGGGGGCTTCGCCTTTTTTACGGGGTGGCCTCCGCGGGGCTTAAATCGGCTTTCTTGCGGAAGCAGTTCCGCGAAACAGGGTGGGGGCTACGCGCCCCCACACCCTGCGCCTACTCTTTCTGGAAAGAGTAGGCAGAAAGCGGCGGCACGCAGACTTCGGCAAAAACCCCTGAATGCCGGTTTAGGGCGCGGGGACGCACAATCGGCGTATTTTGTGCG
>JALEIQ010000344.1 GCA_022769795.1 Clostridiales bacterium | reverse complement strand
TGCTGCGGCAGCTGCTGTGCCTGTGCCGTCGCTCCTGGCCGTGCATCTGCGCATGACAGGGCGTTTCATGGTCCATCCTGAAGGGGCTGCCCCCCTGAAGCATACGCGCATCATCTTCCATCTGCGGCGACCTGACGGGATCCGGGCGCAGCTCTTTTTCGATGATGTGCGCTCCTTTGGCCTGGTCTTCGCCGCCACGCCGGAGCTGCTGGATCGCTGGGATTTCTGGTGCTCGCTGGGGCCGGAACCTCTGGAGATGGGGCCTGGGGAGCTGGGGCCGCGTCTTCACGGTCGCCGTGCCATCAAAGCCGCCCTGCTGGACCAGACCGTTCTGGCCGGCATCGGCAACATCTATGCGGACGAATCCCTGTTCCGGGCCGGTATCGATCCCCGGCGGCCTGCCGGAGAGCTTTCGGAGGCGGAAGCGGAGCGTCTCCGCATTGCTTTGCAGGAAGTGTTGCGGGAATCCATCGCCCAGTGCGGCAGCTCCATCCGTGACTATCGGGATGCCAATGGCAATGTGGGGGCTTTCCAGAATACCTTCTTTGTCTATGGACGTGGCGGTCAGGCCTGCCGCCGGTGCGGCACGGAACTGGAAAAAAGTCGTATCGGCGGCCGGGCCACGGTCTCCTGCCCGCAGTGCCAGCACTAGGAGAGAAGCGTTTGGGGAAGGAAAGGGCTCCGTGTGTGCGCTGACGATGCCCGTGGATGTGTTATGCCGGGCCGGGCTTGCAGATCGCCAGCCGTGGCTGCGAGCATGCAAAGGCTGCTTTTCCGTTCTCCATCCTTGATAGTGTGCGGAGGGCGTTTCAGGTGCCGACAGGCCGCCTGTAGATGGATACGTGAAGAGTCGGATTCAGAGGCACAGGTCATTGTGCGACAGATGTGATGGGTGACGGGTCGTTCCCTGCAGGGAGCGGCCCGTTATCTGTATCCGTCCCTGACAATGCGTGCCGGGGAAGAAGCGTTGGGAGGAGAGGACCGTCTACCTTCCACTATGGCTGAACGACGGTCGTTTGGCTGCCGTGGGGCAGACAAGGACTGCTCCTCACGTTACCGAAGGCTACGGCCACGGTCCGCCTGCCATTGCCCGGCCGTTGTTTATGCTTTGCTGCAGCCCTAGCAGCCCTTGGGGAGCAGCGCGGCATGGAGAGCGACAGGGGCTCCTTTAAGATGCATCGACCCGCCTGCTGCGATCATGTGCGGCTGTCCCGGAGCCAGCAGCGACTGGTGCATCCGCAGGTGGCAGACAAGGGAAGTCGCGACCCTTGCGACATGCACGACAAGGCTGGAAAGTCGTTGCGGCATATGGTCAGGGGTGCACCGGTCGGGCTGTGTCCCAATGCAGTTGAGGGCTGTCCGTGTCCCCCGACAGGGGCCAGACGACGCGGACATGTCCATGACGGCCTGTTTGC
>JALEIQ010000239.1 GCA_022769795.1 Clostridiales bacterium | reverse complement strand
GTAAACGCCCTTGCCAAGGAAAATTGCAGCGTGCTGTTTATCTCCTCTGAAATGCCGGAGCTGCTTGGCGTAACCGACCGCATTATGGTTATGAGCGGCGGACGTGTAGCCGGTATTGTGGATACCAAAACCACCACGCAGGAAGAAATCATGAAACTGTGTGCAAAATACGTGTGAGGAGGATCCCGCTATGAATCCCAAAAAGGCATCGGTTCAACAGCTTGGGCGCTTTGCCATGAGCTATGCGATTTATATTGTTTTGGTATGCATTTTCCTGGTGATGGTCTTTATTGACCCCAGCCTGCTTACCATGCGCAACCTAACGTTTATTTTGAGCCAGGCTTCCACGCGCGTGATCCTGGCGCTGGGCGTGGCGGGCATTGTGGTGCTTGGCAACACGGATCTTTCGCTCGGCCGCTCCGTGGGTATGGCGGGCATACTGTCGGCCTCGCTATTGCAGGCGGCGGATTATGAGCGCCGCATTTTTGAAACCATGCCGCAGCTTCCGGTGTGGGTTCCCATCCTGTTTTCCATGGCGCTGTGCGCGCTGTTCTCGCTTTGCCAGTGCTACTTTGTGGCCAAAATCAAGGTGGCGCCGTTCATCGCCTCGTTGGCGTTCCAACTGGTTTTGTTTGGGGTGCAGTCCATCTACTTTGATGTGGTCAACAAATCCTCCCCCATTGGCGGGCTTGACCCGGCCTTTAAACAGCTTGCACAGGGCCGGTTGAGCATCGGCAGCTTTGAACTGCCCTATCTGATTATTTACGCCGCGGTGGTTGTGCTAATTATCTGGTTTATTTGGAACAAAACGGTTTTGGGGCGTAACATGTTTGCCGTTGGCGGCAATGCGGAGGCGTCGGCGGTATCCGGCATTAATCTGACCAAGACGATGATGGCGATTTACCTGATTGCTGGATTGCTGTACGGCTTTGGGGGCTCCCTGGAGGCCGCGCGTACCGGCAGCGCGGCCAACACGCTGGGCCAAAGCTATGAGCTGGATGCGATTGCGGCCTGTGTGGTAGGCGGCGTATCCATGCGAGGCGGCATTGGCTCGGTTGGCGGCGTGGTGATTGGCGTGCTGATTTTCCAGGTCATCAGCTATGGCCTGGTGTACCTCAGTATCAATCCCTATGTGCAGTACATCATCAAGGGCGTTATTATTCTGCTCGCGGTATCCATTGACACCCAGAAATACATAGCAAAGAAATAATACGCAAAGGAGGATATACCATGTCCATTTCCTATAAGGCCTTAGTGGATTTAACTCTGCCCATCGTATCCAACATGTCCATCCCTCCGGCCAATGTGAATATGCTGCCCCCCGTCCTTTTCAAGCTATACAAGGATGCGGAAAAGGATGGCATTCAGGTGGGCTTCTTCCAGGAGGGCATCCACAGCGGCACGCACCTGGATGCGCCGCGCCATATTTTTGCCGGGGGAGAAACCATTGAGAACCTGCCGCTGGATTGTTTCATGGGCAAGGCGGTTTGTCTGGACTGCTCCAGCGTGAAGCCGAACGAACCGGTGACGGCCGCCATGCTGGAGCCGTATGCGCCGCTGATGGAGCCGGGAATCATCGCGCTTTTGTATACCGGATGGTCGGATAAGATGTTTGGCACCAACGAGTATTGGTTTGATTCTCCCTATCTGGGCGAGGACGCGGCGCGATGGCTAGTGGATCATGGGGCCAAGATCGCGGGCTTTGACTTCTTCCAGGAAATTGGTGCGAAAAGCGATCATGTGCAGCCGGATAAGTTTATGGTGCATAAGATCATCCTTGGAAACGGCTGTCTGAACATTGAGCATCTTACCAATCTGGGACAACTGCTTGGTAAAGAATTTGATCTTATCGCCCTTCCGCTGCGCCTGGTGGGGGCTGAAGGCTCGCCCACGCGCGTGGTGGCGCTTGTAAAGGAGTGAGCGCGGAAATGAAAGCAGCGGTTTTGCATGCGTTTCATCAGCCGCACCGTATACAGGAGGTACCCATGCCCGCCATAAGGGCAAACGAGGTGCTTGCCAAGGTGCTGGCCTGCGGCCTGTGCGCGTCTGACCTGCATATACAGGACGGCATGATCGATACCGTGCGCCTGCCCTATACGCCGGGCCATGAGATATGCGGCGAGGTTGTGGAGGTTGGCACGGCGGTGCGGGGCATTGCCCCCGGCACACGCTTTGTTGCCGGAATCGACGTCGTATGCGGAGAATGCCGCTTTTGCAAAAGCGGACGGGGCAACCTGTGCATTCACCGCGTGCGTATGGGCTTTGAACGCGACGGCGGCCTGGCGCAATACTGCGCCGTACCCGCGGAATGCGTGTTTCCCATATCCGTGAAAATCGCGCCGGAAAAGGCGGCCATTATTCCGGACGCGGTAAGCTGCATGTACCATGCCCTGCGCCAGGGACAGGTTGGCGAAGGAACCGTTATTTGCATTACGGGAATAGGCGGCTTGGGCCTGCAAGGCGTGCAGCTTGCCAAGCATATGGGCGCGACGGTTATCGCCACCAGCCGCAAGGATGAAAAACTGGCTCTGGCCAAAAGCTTTGGGGCGGACTATGGAATCAACACCACATGTCAATCGCTTGAGGAGGAAGTGGCGCGTATTACTGGCGGTGAAATGTGCGACGCCGTTTTTGACAACATTGGCATACGCGGCTCTGTAAACAGCGCGCTCAGATTGCTCAGACGCGGCGGCAAGGTGATTGTGATTGGCTATGGCGAGCCCGAGCTTGCCGCCAATTATATGGATCTTGTGATTAACGAGAAGGAAATCATCGGTATTCGCGGCTCAACACGCGACGAGCTCAGGGAAGTGATCGGACTTGTGGAAGCGGGGAAAATCGACCCATACATTTACAAGACCTACCCGCTGGACAAGCTTGCGGTAGCGTTGGATCAACTGAGAAACGGCAAGGAACTTGGGCGTACCGTGATTTTGCCGCATGAAAACGCCGACGCTTGAGCAGGGAAAGGGAAAAGGATATGAATCAGAAGCAAACCATGCGCGCTGTGGTTATGACGGCGCCGGGAGCCTTTGGTGTGGAAACCATCCCGCGCCCCGTACCGGGGGATAACGAGGTGCTCTGCCGCATTCGGGCCGTTGCTATCTGTGGCAGCGATCCCGAAATCTTCAGCGGAAAGCTGGCCGGGCATTGGCCGCCCTCCTACCCCTTTGTGGCGGGGCATGAATGGGCGGGGGAGGTAGCAGCCGTAGGAAAAAATGTGACCGACTTTGCTGTTGGCGACCGCGTAGCGGGAGAGGCGCATTGCGGCTGCGGCCATTGCCAGAACTGCATGGAGGGCCGCTACAACCTATGCCTGAACTATGGCAGCTTTGCCAGCGGGCACCGTCATTACGGGTTTATTACCCCGGGCGCATATGCACAATACCAGGTATACGATCCCAAGGCCATCACCCAAATGCCTGATAACCTTACCTTTGCCGAGGGCTCAATGAACGATACGCTGGGGGTGGCCCTGCACGGCGTGGAGCTTGTGGGCGTTAAGCCGGGCGGGACGGTTGTGGTTATTGGGCCGGGCCCCATCGGCCTATGTGCCATGAGGGTTGCGCGTGCCAGGGGCGCGGGCCGCATTATCGTGGTTGGGCGTGGGGCGCGCCTGGCCGCCGCCGGAAGGCTTGGAGCGGACGCGCTGGTAGATATTCAAAAGCAGGAGCCTGTGGAAGCCGTGCGCGCTTTGACCGGCGGCCTTGGGGCCGATACGGTGCTGGAATGCTCCGGCGCGTCTGGCACGCTGGTGCAGGCTGTATACATGGCCAGACGCGGCGGACATATAAGCCTGATCGGCGTTGCAAAGGACGAGGTGCGCGAGGAAGTGCCCTTCAAATATCTGGCATATAATGAAATCATGGTGATCGGCTCAAAGGCCAACCCCAATGCCTCCCGCGCCGCGCTGGCGCTTATGAGCAGCCGCCAGGCGGATGTGAGATCGCTTATCACCCACCGTTTCCTGCTGGAGGACTTTGCGGAGGCGCTGGATACCTTTGTAAAGCGCAAAGGGGACGCGATCAAGGTGGTTATTTACCCCAATGGGCTTGAGGAGGTGCCAGAGCGGTGAGAAACGCGGTGGTAATCGTCGGCGGAGGCATGATGGGAGCGGGCATTGCGGCTCGCAGCGCGGCGGCGGGCCGCCGCACGCTTCTGGTAGATACGTGCCTTGGTCGGGCCCAGAGCGGCGTGGAGGAGGCGTTGGCCCACATTGACCAGCTTTGTAGCAGAGAATTGATCAGTGCGGAGGCTGCGCAAAAGACGCGCGACCTGCTGGAGCCTTATAGCGACAGGGACGCGGCACTGGCGCAGGCAAACATGGTCATCGAGGCCATCGTGGAGAACCTGGAGGCGAAACAGGCGCTGTTTGCGCAGATGGACGCCGTTTTGCCACCGGAGGTGCCTATCATGAGCAATTCCTCCGGTCTGCAAATTACGCGCATTGCTGAAAAATGCGTGCATCCCGAGCGAACGATGATCGCCCATTTTTGGTTCCCTGCCCATCTGGTGCCGCTTGTGGAGCTGGTGGTTGGCCAGCACACCGATATTCGCTTTGTGGAAGCCATGAAGGAAGAACTGCTGCGCTGGGGCAAGGCGCCCGTGATTGTGAAGCGCGACCTGCCTGGACAACTGGCCAACCGTATTTTGCAGGCAGTCATCCGCGAGGCCGTAAATATTGTGGAAATGGGCCTGGCCTCCCCTGAGGATGTGGATACCGCTATCAAAATGGGCATGGGAATCCGCCTGCCTGTATGGGGGCCGCTGGAACACATTGACGCGGTGGGATTGGATCTGGGCCTGAGCGTGCAGGACTGCGTGCTGCCGGAGATCAGCGCAGCCAGCGAGGGCGCGCCGGTTTTGCGCAAAATGGTTACGGAACAGCAGCTGGGCGTAAAAACCGGGAAGGGGTTTTACGATTGGTCGCAGAAGGATATCAACACTTTGCAGAGCCTTCGGGACGACTTCATCATTACGGCGGTTCAATTCATGCAGCAAAGGCGCTGAGATAGGGCTATGGAACGTTATATTTACGTGGGTACCTATACGCAGGACATCCTGTTTGGTACGGGTGAGGTGCTTCATGGCAAGGGCGAGGGCATCTACCGCCTGAGGCAGGACGTTGCTACCGGCCTGATGAGCCCGGATACCGTTTGGCGCGGAATTGAAAACCCGTCCTTTTTGACGCTGAACCCAAAGCGCGACAGGTTGTATGCCGTCAACGAACTAAAAAGCTACAACGGCGCGTTCGGTGGCAGCGTGAGCGCCTTTGCCATTTGCGGCGACAGGCTGCAGCCGTTGGGCAGGTTGGCCACAGGAGGAGCTGATCCCTGCCACGTGGCCCTGCGAAAGGACGGACGGACGCTGTATGTAGCTAATTTTATGAGCGGAAGCGTCGCGGCGTTCGGGCTGGATGAAAACGGCGCCATGGCGGAGAGATTGCAGGTGATTCAGCACGAGGGGCATAGCGTGGATGCTCAGCGGCAGCACGGGCCGCATGCGCATTGCGTTGTTTTGAGGGGTGAATATGCCTTTGTGCCTGACCTTGGGCTGGATCGCGTGCTGTGCTATGGCGTTGAAAAAGATGGTATGCTGACCGCGCGGCCTGACCGCGATTATTCGGCCCGGCCAGGTTCCGGCCCCAGGCAGTTAGCGTTTTCAAAAGACGGGAAAAACGCTTTTGTAATGAACGAACTGGATTCTACCGTAACAATGGTGCGCTGGTCGGGCAGGGGTGCTCCAAGCGGCATGGCTTGCCTGTCCACGTTGCCGCCCGGCGGTTCGCAAATGCCTACCTCAGGCGCCTGCATTCGGCTGAATGAAGCGGGAACCTACCTGTACGCCTCCAATCGCGGCCATAATAGCATCGCCGTGTTCCAAGTGGGGGATGGCTCATTCAAACAGGTGGGCTGTTATGATTGCTGCGGCGCGATTCCACGCGACTTTACCATTACGCCGGACGACCGTTTCCTGATCTGCGCCAATCAGACCTCCGACGCGCTGACCGTTTTCGCGCTGGACGAGCGGACAGGCAGCTTGCGCCTGGTTCAAACCTATCCCCTGCCAACGCCGGTGTGCGTGGTGGCTGAATAATGAAAAAATAGGCCGCGGGCTGTGCGCCTCGGCCTATTTGTGTTTTACGGCTTCTTCTGAAACCACCCGCTGCGGTATGCCGCCAAAAGCGATTCCATGCACTCCACGCGGCGGCGAATCACGCGGCCGTTGTCGCTGTCGCCCACCATTTTGCGGCGGTCGTATTGAAACAGCATTGTGGATTCGGAATGGATA
>JALEIQ010000220.1 GCA_022769795.1 Clostridiales bacterium | reverse complement strand
CAGCAGTAATGCTGTAAGGCGGTTTCTTCCTACTCTACATGGCGTTTATGGACAGCTATCTGGGAAACGAAGAAAATATCGAGTAAAGGGAACAGTCCATGCGGGCGGCATGGACTGTTCCCTTTTTCAAGCCTTTCCTGTTGCCCTTCACAGCCCCGCCGCGCGCTTGCCTATGAGGTAGCTGCCCACCAGGCCGCTTACCGGATACAGCGCCGGGGTCACGATGTATTCCTCCATACGCTCCGTAATCATGGGTGACTGCACATAGCCGTTGAGCAGCCGGGCCGTTTCCTCCCGCACCATGGGCAAAAGGCAGGCGCGCTGCATTACGCCTCCGCCCAGGATAATGCGCTCCGGGCTCAAGGTAACAACCAGGTTTGCGCACATCTGCGCCAGGTAATAGGCCTCTATGGCAAACGTGGGATGATCGTCCGCGAGCGTCCGCGCGTCGCCGCCAACGCGCGCGCCGATGGCCGGGCCCGCCGCCAGCCCCTCCAGGCAGCCGTCATGATAGGGGCATACGCCCCGGGGGTTGGGGTCGTCCGGGTGGGCGCGCAGCAGCATGTGCCCAACCTCGGGATGCAAAAGGCCGTGCACGGTTTGGCCGTTTATATACACGCCCCCGCCGATGCCCGTGCCCACGGTGATATACACCGCGCTTTGGCAGCCGCGCGCCGCGCCCAGCTCGCACTCGGCCATCACGGCGGCGTTCACGTCCGTATCGATGCCGGCGGGAATATCACGCCCGTCCAGCAGGGCTTTCAGCAGCGGATAATCGCGCCACGCCAGCTTGGGCGTGGACGTGATGCAGCCATACGTGGGCGAGGCCGGGTTCAAATCCAGCGGCCCGAAGCTGCCCACGCCCAGCGCATCCACCGCGTGCCCGCGGAAAAAGGCAATCATGCCCGGCATGGTTTTCTCCGGCGTTTCGGTGGGCAGGGTAAGGCGTTCCAGCTCTCCGCCATCCTCGGTGTAAACGGCCAGCACCATCTTGGTGCCTCCGGCTTCCAACGCTCCGATTTTTTTCATTGGGGTTTTCTCTCCTTGTGCAAAATGATAAGGTCAGGCTCCTTCAAAGCCCCTGTAATACAGATAGATGCTGGGAAACTCAAATTGCGCGCCGGTGCTTCCGGGCACCCAATAGCCAAACGCCCAATCGTACCACGCCGGATAGAGCCGCCTGAGCAAATACCTCTCGTTCTCACGCTGAAACGCCTCCCAGCCCCGCACGATGGGCTGCTGCGCGCCGCCGCCCAGTATGCCCCGCCGGGCCAGTCCATGCTCAAACGCCATGGTAACGGCGTATTCACCCGGTTCAAGCCGCGGAAATTCTCCCATTCGAATCGTGTCATAATACGTACCCATGTACATTACGTCCGTATGCTCCGGCCAATGTGCATCGGCCATCAGGATCGACTCGATGTTCTCGCTCTGCGACGGGCCCGCCAGCGCGCTCAGCAGCATGCCGCCCCTCGCCGCCATGAACAGACACAGCGCCGCGCAAACAGCCCGGCCTCGCCTGCTCGCAGCCAGCTCGCTCAAGCCCCACGCCGTATAAAGAAGGCATAGCGCAAAGAAGGGATTGTATGTGCGCAGCACCATCAGCCCCACAAACAGGTTGTACGCCGCAAATACGCCGGCCGCCGCCGGTAGCGCGCGGGCGAAGAAGCACCTGAGCGCGCTCTGCTTGCCGCGCGTGCGGCGCACGAGGCGCACCACCATCCAGCAGCAGATTACCGGCGCAAAGGGCACATCGGCATAGAGCAGATGATATACCAGCAACGCCGCCAGGTGCTCCGCCGCGGATAACGCCGCGCCATTGCTCATATAGGCTGTGGTTTCCCGGCTGACGGCTTCCCACAGATAGCCCGGCCACACCAGCAGCGAAGGCGAAAGCATCAGCGCGCCAAGCAAAACCGCGCCAGCGAGCGTTGCAACGCCGCCCCAAAGGCCGCGCTTAGGGCCTCCTTCCTCACGCCTGCTGAACGCCAGAGCCGCCGCGGGAAGGCAGACGAAATACAATTGAGGATATTTCACAGCGGCCATCATGCCCGCCGCCATCCCCGAAAGAAACAGCCAGCGGCGCTTCCCCTCCTCCAGAAACCTGCCCGCCGCGTAGACCATTGCCATCAGCAGCAAAAAGGAGGGAGCGTCCCCCGTGCCATAACGCGAATGCTCTATATAATACAACGAAAAAACCACGATCAGCCCATAGAGCACAAGCGCGGCGCGCCGCCTGGTAAGGAAGCGCCACACGATCATCATGCCAAGAACGCCGCCCGCCGCAAAGTAAGCAAGCGAGGCGATGCGCCCCCACAGGCGGGGGTTTTGCTCCCAGCCCATAAGCCTGCTCAATAGGTAATCCGCTGTTTGAAAGGGCAGTTGCAGCACAAAGCCGCCCTCCGGGTACACCTTGGATACGCGGTATGTGTCCGCCTCTCCAAGCAGCTTGTCCCTCAAGCTCACGGAGGACTGGAAAAAATGCCGCTCGTCCGGGTGGCTTTCGCTCTCGTGGCACAGCACGGGCAGGCGGGTCAGCAGCAGCAATGCCACAAAGATTAGCATTGCCAGCCGCAGAAATTTCTTCTCTTGCGGGGAAGGAGCGGCGCTGCAATCCATAGTGTACCTCCCCAGTCATGAACGTGCTTTTTCCTGATAAATATAGCATAGGGGGTGGGGGCTGTCAACTGCGCGGAAGCGGCGTTTGCGGGGCGTGAAAAGGCTTGCCCGCGTGGGAAAGTATGGTATAATGAGGGCAAGGTTTAGTTTTTTTCGTTTGGGGGGTTTTTGCATGTCCAAGGTGTTTGCGCGGCTGTGCGAAACCGGCGTATCCCGCCGCGCGCTGGCGCGGATAATGATGCTTTTGTTCTTTGCTTCGCTGATTCCGCTGGTTGTGATCGCCCTGTACAACTATCCCGCGGACGATGATTTCGGCTTTGTGCTGCCCGCCGCCACGGCCTGGGTGCAAACCGGCTCGCTGTGGGAGGTTGCGCGGCAGATTGTGCAAAAAACGTATGATACCTATCTCACCTGGCAGGGTGATTTTGTTTCTACCGCCATTTTCAGCATCACCCCCATCATCTTTGATATCCGGCTGTACTTCCTGAGCAACTGGTTCACGCTGGCGCTGGTATGCCTTTCGGCGGGTTACCTGCTCAAGGGTGTGCTATGCCTGCACCTGAAGGCCAGCCGGGATACCTTCTGGGTTGTGTACGGCGCGGTCATGATTCTTGTGCTGCAATTTATGCCCGCTATCGGCTACAGCGTCTTTTGGCACAATGGCGGCGTGTATACGGTAACGGTGTGCTTTCTGGCGCTGCTTTTGGGCCTGCTGGTACGCTGCGCCGCGCCCCAGAGCAAGGCGCGCGCCATTGTGCGCGGCGTGCTTGCGGCGCTGTGCGGCTTTTTGCTGGGCGGCAGCTTTTACGGGCCCATGCTGGGCGCGCTCGTGCTTTTGGCCATGATTGCGCTTTACGCCTTCCAAAGCCGCCAGCGGTGCCGCTGGCAAAGCGCGGCCGCGCTGGTATGCCTGCTTGCGGCGCTCGCGATAAGCGCCTGCGCGCCGGGAAACGCGGTGCGCCAGGGCTTAAACGGCACGCCCATGCACCCGGTGAAGGCCGTCGTGCGGGCGGTGCTGGAGTCCTTCGATCTGGCGGGTAGCTGGATGAAGCCCCAGCTATTGGCCGCGCTTATGCTGATCGTGCCCGCGCTGTGGCAGCCCCTGCGGGACAGCCGTTTTACCTTCCGCCGCCCCATCTGGGTATTCGTATCGCTGTATGGGCTGTTTTCGGCGACGATTGTGCCCGGTGTTTATACCCATGCCGGTTTTGACACGGAGCGCTATCTAAACGCGCTCTATTTCTACTTTCTAATCTTTGCCATAGGCACGACGGTCTATTGGGAGGGCGCGCTCATCCGCTGGCTGCAAAGCCGGAAAACCAGCCCTGCGGCGCACGCCCTGCAAGGCGCGCATACCCTGGGAAACCGCTTTACGGCGCTTTTGCTGGCATTGGCGATTCTTTTGACCGGCTTCGGCGCGTTTGACTTCACCATTACAAACACCTCCTCCCTGAACGCGGCCAAGTGCCTGCTCACCGGGGAGGCGGCCCGCTTCCGTGACGAAATGGCCGAAAGGCAGGAATACATCCGCGTTACGGATAGCGACGTGGTGCAGGTGAAGCCCCTGGATAGCCAGCCGTATGTGTTCAAGTACGACCGGCTGCCGTTCCAGGGCATCTATGGCCGCGTGCGCTACATGAAAATGTACTTTGAGCTGTTTTACAACGCCGCGCAGGAGCCGTAACGCCGCGAGGCGGCAGGCTCCCGCTCTGCCAGGAGAATAAATACCGCCACCCCCAACTATACCTACACCGCCGTCGCGCCCCCCCTCATGGGCTGCCGCGGCTCTTTTCTCAAAACGCTGCGGTATATAGCTTTGGGACAGCGCCCCGCACCTTTGCCCCTTTCAACGAAACTTTTGCCACAGCACCTGGTACGTTTCGCCATCCAGCCCGCGCGCGGCGCGGTAGGGCCTTCCGCCGGGCGGCGGCGTTTTGCCCCGGTGGGCGTAGGCTACGCCGCTTACGCGGCCATCCTGCCTTTGCACACCCACCCATAGGCCCTGCGGCCCGCCCGCCTGGGCGGCGTTTACAAAGCGCCAGCCGGGCAGATCAAACAGCCTGCATGGCATTCCCTTGGCAAAATACCCGGCCAGGCGGTCAAAGCCTCGCGGCCACGCAAGCGGGCGCAGACGGTTCACGGCGGGCGCGCCGCGCCTAAGCGCCATAGGATGCAAAAACGCTTCCATGCCGGGCTCCGCGCCGTCCTGGCCATCCGTAGAGGCCGCCGGCTCCCCTTCATCGCCCGTTTCCGGGGGCTCCGCCATGGGCCTGCTCTGCGCCGTGACGTAGGGCAGCGGGTCAATCGCGGGCAGAAAAATCTCCCTCGGCAGCGGCGGGCCTTCGGGCTTGGAGGGCGCGGGCTTTGGGGGCGGCGTTTCTATGGGCGCGGCCTCCGCCGCCTTGGGCTTTCCTGCGGGCTTTTCCGGCAGCGCCTGCGCATACGGGCGCGCCGCCCGGGCCGTCACCTGCGGCGTGGGGAACGCCGTTTCCTGCTGCCTGCGGCTGCGCCTGCTGCGGGACAGGCGCTCGCACAGCGCCAGCGCGGCGTTCTTCGCGTCCAGCAGGCTGCCCGCGCTTTGCTGCGCGCACAGGCCAATGAGCAGCGGCACGGGCTCCTCCCCGCCGCTTATCACAATCAACGCCCGCAAGCGCTCGGGAGCCAATCCGTCCTCCGGTGCCTCGGCGGTGAGAGCCGCCTCGCCGCGCTCATTCACGCGGGCCTCTCCGAGGGTGCACGCCTCTCCCCCGCCCGCGTACCAATAGGCGTGCATTGCGGCGGCGGAAAGGCCGCGCGCATGAATCTGCAAAAACGTGCGGCCGCCCTCGCTTTGCAGCCGGGCATAGCCGTCCGCGCCTGCGCGCATGGGCTTGAGCATAATCAGACGGTGGCTGATGCGTTCCATGGGACATAACCTCCCTTGCGGGAAAGGATATGCCCCCTTTTTACCGGGAATGCCTCAGTCCACCACGGCGTTTTGGCTTTTCAGCAGCTCGCGCAGGGCGACTGCGTCCACCTGCCAGGGCAGAACGCTTTGCTGAATCGCCAGCGCCGCCGCCGCGCCCGCCGCATGCCCCACCGCGCCGCAGCAGGGGCTCAGGCGCGTGCTGGCCTGCGCCTCAAACGTGCAGGAGATGTTGCGGCCCGCGGCCATCAGGTTGGGCACGGCAGCGTTGAGCAGGCAGCGGTACGGGATGGTATAATACCCGCCGCTGCGCAGGAAGCGGCTGTTTGTGTCCGCCCCGTCGGAGGAATGAATGTCGATGGGATAGCCAAAGGCCGCCACGCCGTCCTCAAAGCGGCGCTCGCTGAGCACATCGTCCGCGGTGAGGGTGTACTCGCCCACCATGCGGCGCGAGCTGCGCGCGCCCACGCGCGGGCCGGAGCTTAACAGCCGGGCGTTCTCGAAGCCGGGAATATGCTTTTTCAGGAAGGCGAGCAGCTCCCACACCTGCCTGCGCCCCTCGGTTTCCGCGCGGGACAGGGAGAAGGGCTCCACAGGATCCTCGCCGTTGATGCGGCTCATGTTCACAATCATCTCGCCCGGCGCGTCGGTTTCAAAGCAGAGCACGATATCGCGGTCAAAGGAAATCTCGCCGTTTTCCCGCGCCTCGCGCATGGCCTGCTCAAAGCCGGAAAAGCTCAGCCGCGACGCCCCGCGCTGCACGCCCGCCTTGGGATACAGGAAGGGGAACAGCTGCGGGTTGGTTTCCATCAGGTCGCGGATGGCCTGGGTGTTCACGCCGCCCACCTTGAAATTCATGGTCATGGGCTGATCGCGGTGGTCGCCGGGACGGCCCTTTTCAAACGGCACGCCCGCCATGGCCAGCACGTCG
>JALEIQ010000219.1 GCA_022769795.1 Clostridiales bacterium | reverse complement strand
ATGCATAGCAGGTACACCGCGTGCGTGGCGCGGCTGCGCACCCGGCTGATGAACCAGGCGCACATGGACGCGCATAGCAAAATCAGCGCGACGGACAAAACCGTGATGACGAAGCTCCATAGCATGGCCTGAAAAAAATTGGTCAGGCGGATGCCGGTAGCGTAGTTGGCAAGGCCCGCATACGTGCGCGCGTCCGGCAGGGCAAAGGGCGCGCGGCTGATGTAGGCCTTTTTTTTCAGGCTGTTGAATACCATCATAATCAGCGGGTATACGTATGCCAGCGAAATCAGCGAAAAGATCAGCGTGGAAAGCGCGCCGGAGGCGCGACGGCCGCGTTTCATTGCTGTACCTCCTTGGTGCGGGTAAGGCGTAGCTGCAAAAGCGCGATGCCCACTACGATGATGCAAAACACCACGGCCTTGGCCTGCCCGGCCCCCGCCCAGCCCGTGCGCCCGTAGAAGGTGGCGTAGATGTTCAGCGCCAAAAGCTGCGAGCGGTTGGAGGGCATGCCGTTGGTAAGGGCCAGGTTCTGGTCAAACAGCTTGAAGCCGTTGGTGAGGGTTAAAAAGGTGCATATGGTAATGGAGGGCATGAGCATGGGCAGCTTCACGCGGGTAAGGGTTTGCCAGGGCGTGGCGCCGTCTATGCCGGCGGCCTCCATAAGCTCCGCCGGTATGGAGGTCAGGCCGGAAATATAAATGATCATCATATATCCGGCCTGCTGCCATAGCATGATAGTAAGCATGCCCCAAAAGCCGTACCACTCGTTGGTAACGATGGTAACGCCCCATCTGGCCAGAACGCCGTTGAGGATGACCTGCCATAGCCAGCCCAGCACGATGCCGCCAATGAGGTTGGGCATGAAAAACACCGTGCGGAACACATCCGTGCCGCGAAAGCCCCGTACCAGCAGCAGCGCCACCGTAAGCCCCGCCAGGTTGATAAGCACCGTGGAAAGCGCGGCGAACAGCGCCGTAAACCACAGGGCGTGTCCAAAATCGCCCGCCGCGTCCGAAAAGGCGCGCACATAGTTTTGAAAGCCCACAAACGCCGCGTTGGAGAGGGTGGTAAACTCGCAGAAGGACAGGTATAGCCCCATGAGGAACGGACTGAGAAAGCCGATGGCAAAGGCCAGCATCGTGGGCAGCACAAACACCGGCCAATACCGTTTGATGTATCGCTCCAAGCCTATCCCTCCCGAAACAAAGCTCTTAGTTTGCCGCCGCGGCCTCTTTGGCCCAGCCCTCCACAAACGCCTGCTCCACGCCTTCCCAGCCCGCGGTGCCCTGCGCGTATTCCAAAAGGGCCGCGCCAAGGCTGTTCTTCCACGTTTCCGAGGGCATGGTGGGGAAGTTCCAGCTTACGGGCGTTTTGCCCGCGTTCAGCGAGTTCGCGGCGGCGTCCAATAGCGCGTTGGAAGCGGTGAAGCCCTCGTCAAAGGAGGTGAAGGGAGTTACAAATCCCATTTCGTCGGCCATGGCGCGGCGGCCCTCGTCGCTGGTAATCACCCATTCTAGAAAGGCGAGGGTTGCGTCGATGTTCGCCTGCGGGGCCTTGCGGTTTACGCACCAGTAGTTCTCCGAGCCGGTGCAAAGGCCCTGGCTTTCCTCGCCGGGCGCGCCGATGTAGATGGGCAGCATGGTCAAATCCTCGTCGGTAAGGCCTTCGGCCACGCAATCGGCATAGGCCCAGGTGCCGTTCTGGTAAAACACCGCTTCACCCAGGGCAAATTCGGAGGCCGCGTCCTCACCCGTGCGCGCGCCGATTACCCCGGGGGCGCAGGTGGCGTTTTGCAGGTACAAATCCCAGATGGCGTGGTAATTGTCCAGGAAATCGCCCTGGATGGCGTCCGTCGTATCAATGCCGCGCTCCCTGTATTCGTAGTAGATGGGCAGGTTTGCCAGGTGGGTTTTGAAGCGCCAGTCGGAGCTTGCGTCCATACCGGCGGAGGTAAACGCGCCCCGCACGCCAAGCTCCTCCCGGCGCGCCTGGATATCCTCAGCCACGGCCTTGAGGGCTTCAAAGCTGTTGATATCGTTGATGGAATCGATCTTCGCGCCGTCCATGGCGATGTACTTCTCCAAAAGCGTCTTGTTGGCGATCAGGCCGTAGGTTTCCAGCACGTAGGCTACGCCCAGCACCTGCTCGCCCTCCTTTAGGGCGAAATCGTCGCTTTTGAGGTAGCGGTAGAGGGCGGTATCGCGCAGATCCAGGCAGTATTCGCGCCAGGCGCGCAGGCCCACCGGGCCGTTGACCTGGAACAGCGTGGGCGCTTCCGCCTTCTCCATTTCGGAACGCAGGGTATCCTCATACGTGCCGGAGGCGGCCGTTACCACCGTGACTGGCACGCCCGTGGCGTTGGTGTAGGACGTGGCCAGCCGCTCCCACTGCTGGGACTGCTCTGGCTTGAAGTTCAGGTAATACACGCTGCCCGTGGACGGGGCGGGCTGCGCGCCGGCAGTCTGTTCGGGCGCGGGGGACGCCTGCGGCTGCGCGCCGTTCCCCTCCGCAAGCCCCAAAGCCGCTACGACGCCCACGGCTACCAAAACGATGGCCAAAAGCCCCAACCATTTTTTCATATTGCTGCCTCCCCAATGATTTTCGCTGTTCAGGTTTCGCCATTCCGCCCAAAAACATGCACCGGGAGCGCAAATGGAAAGAAATTTATCAAAAACCGGGAAAATGCTTGACAAAATATACAAGGCTTGCTATGATACCTATAAAGTATGGATGTTGAATGTTGCGCAAACGCTTGCACGCGCTTCCCTTCCATCCGTATAAGTGCGATTGCGCGGCGTTTTGCCGCACAACAACAAAAAAGGAGTGTATGTTCCATGAAGAAACTGGTTGCTCTGGTTCTGACGCTTGCCATGGTGCTGTCCATGGTAACGGTTGTGGCCTCCGCCGAGGGCGGCAAGGTGTATTACCTGAACTTCAAGCCCGAGGCTGACGAGGCCTGGCAGGCGCTGGCCAAGACCTACACCGAGCAGACCGGTGTGGAAGTGAAGGTTGTTACCGCCGCTTCCGGCACCTATTCCCAGACGCTGACCGCCGAGATGGATAAGGGCAGCGCCGCGCCCACCCTGTTCCAGTGCGGCAACAAGGCCGGTTTGGACACCTGGGGCGATTTCTGCCTGGATTTGACCGAAACCCCCTTCTACAAGGAAATGAGCACCCATGACTTCAACCTCTACGGCGAGAACGGCGAGGCCCTGTGCATCGGCTACTGCTACGAAGCCTTTGGCCTGATTGTGAACAAGGCGCTGCTGGAGAAGGCCGGTCATTCCGTAGATGAGATCACCAACTTCGAGAGCCTCAAGGCTGTTGCGGAAGATATCCACGCCCGCAAGGACGAGCTGGGCTTTGACGCCTTCACCTCCTCCGGCATGGACGGCTCCTCCAGCTGGCGCTTCTCCGGCCATCTGGCCAACATGCCCCTGTACTACGAGTTCCGCGACGACGGCGTGACCGAGCAGCCCGCCACCGTTACCGGCGCTTACCTGGATAACTTCAAGGCCATCTGGGATCTCTACATCGCCAATTCTTCCACCGAGCCCAGCCAGCTGGCCACCGCCACCGGCGACCAGGCCGAGGCCGAGTTTGGCGAAGGCAAGGCCGTGTTCTATCAGAACGGCACCTGGGAGTATTCCAACCTGACCGGCACCTTCGGCATGAAGGCCGAGGACCTGACCATGATCCCGATCTACTGCGGCGTTGAGGGCGAGGAAAAGGCCGGCTTGGCCTGCGGCACCGAGAATTGCTGGGCCGTCAACAGCCAGGCTTCCGAGGCTGATATCCAGGCCACTCTGGACTTCCTGTACTGGGTTGTGACCAGCGAGGAAGGCACCACCATGATGGCTAAGGAATTTGGCCCCATCCCCTTCAAGGCTGCCAAGGCTTCCGACAACGTGTTCTTCAATGACGCCAACAAGTACATTGCCGATGGCAATTACGTGGTAAGCTGGGCCTTCAACTACACCCCCAACGTGGATACCTGGCGCGCGGGCGTGGTTGACGCCATGACCCAGTACTCCGCCGGCGGCTCCTGGGACAACGTGGTTACCGCGTTTGTGCAGGGCTGGGCTGAGCAGTACGTCAATCAGTAAGCAGGCTTACGGTTTCTTTTCCAAGGGGAGCGGGCTTGACCCCGCTCCCCTTTTCTTCTCAAACCATCCCGCAACGATCACACGCACGGAGGCGCGGCCATGAAAAAAACCAAGCAACGCAATACCGCGGCGGTGAACTCCAACCTGATTCGCCGCCCCATTCAAAGGTGCTTCGCCATTTTTCTTCTGCCGACGTTTGTAACGTTCTGCATTGGTTTCCTATGGCCATTTCTGCATGGCCTGTATTTGTCCTTTTGCAAGTTCACCATCACCAGCAACGCCAAGTGGGTGGGCCTAAGCAACTATCAAAAGGCGCTTCAGGACGCGGGCTTTATGCATGCCTTCTGGTATACGGCGCTGGTGGCGATTACCTCGCTGGTGCTTATCAATTTGCTGGCCTTTGCCGTAGCGTACGCCCTCACGCGCGGCATTCGCGGCGCGAACCTGTACCGCAGCGTGTTTTTTATGCCCAACCTGATTGGCGGCATTGTGCTGGGCTACATTTGGTCTGTGATTTTTGCGGGCGTGCTGTCCCGCTACAACACGGCCCTGGTGCTCAACTCCACCTACGGCTGTTGGGGCTTGATGATTCTGATGTGCTGGCAGCAGGTTGGCTACATGATGATCATTTACATCGCGGGCCTGCAATCCGTATCCGAGGATATGATCGAGGCCGCGAAGATCGACGGGGCGAACGGCTGGCACATCCTATGGAACATCACCATCCCCACGGTGATGCCCTCCATTACCATCTGCACCTTCCTTTCGCTCACCAACGGCTTCAAGCTATTTGACCAGAACCTGGTGCTTACCAACGGCCGGCCCTTTGTGGGCAGCGTGCACACCACCGAAATGGTTGCGCTGAACATTTACAACAGCTTCTACCTCAACAGCAACTCGCGCGGCGTGGGCCAGGCTAAGGCCGTGCTGTTCTTCATCCTGGTAGCGGCCATCGCGCTATTGCAGCTCAGGGCCACGCATTCCAAGGAGGTGCAGCAGTAATGCAACGCGAACGTGCGATGAAAAACGCCCTCACGGCGCTGTTTGCGGTCATCTGCATTCTATATGTGATGCCCATCGTCGTGGTGCTGTACAACTCCTTCAAAACCAACGCCTCCATCAACACCGATACCTTTGCCCTGCCCAATGCGCAAACCTTTGTGGGCTGGGCCAACTACGCAAACGGCATGACGGTGGGCGGCTATCCCTTCCTGCAATCCGTGGCGTACAGCTTTACCATTACCATTCTTTCCGCCATTCTGATTTTGCTTTGTACCTCGATGGCCGCGTGGTACATTTCCCGCGTGTATGATCTATTTTCCAAGATTGTCTACTATCTATGCGTATTTTCCATGATTGTGCCCTTCCAGATGGTGATGTTTACCCTGGCCAAAACCGCGCACGACACGCATCTGGATACGCCCTGGACCATTCCTGTCATCTACCTGGGCTTTGGCTCGGGCCTGGCGGTATTCATGTTTGTGGGCTTTGTGAAGGGCATTCCCCTGGAGATTGAGGAGGCCGCCTCCATAGACGGCTGCGGGCCGCTACGCACCTTCTTCCGCGTGGTGTTCCCCATGCTCAAGCCCATTCTGGTATCCGTTGCGGTGCTGGAAATCATGTGGGTATGGAACGACTATCTACTGCCCTACCTGGTTTTGGACCGCACGCTATACCGCACCATTCCCATTCACATTCAGTTCCTACAGGGCAGCTACGGCAGCGTTGACCTGGGCGCGACCATGGCGCTGATTATGCTGAGCATTCTACCCATTATCATCTTCTACCTATTCTGCCAGAAATACATCATTGCCGGCGTAACCCGCGGCGCCGTCAAAGGCTAACCAGGGGGGTGAGCCCCTGGACCCTCGGACTGCGGCCCCTTTGGGGGCCGCAGGGCGCTGCGCGCCTGCGTGGCGCAGGGTGGCCGCACATAAGCGAATACGCCAGACGGCAAAAGGGCCGTCTGGCGTTTTTCCGCCGGGCCGCAAAAGGGCGGCCCGGCTTTGCGCAAGGGGTTCCTCCTTAGGAATCCCACCTTTGCCCGCGCAACGTACGGGCAATCCGCAGGGTGCAGGGGGTCAGGGGCAGCACCCCTGGTCAACTGTCCTCTTTGGAAAGAATGTCAACCGTTTGGTCAAGCTCCCTGATTAGCTCCTCTATGCTGGCCGCGCCGTCCAGGAAGCGCGATACCTGCGTTTTGATGTTGTCGTTAATCAGGTGGCTGTCAAAGGGCGTGTTTCCCCGCGGGGTCAGGTAGGGCGCAATCCTTTCCTGATAGTCCGCTATGGCCGCCTCGGAAACGCGATATCGAAACGTTTCCTGATGCTCAAGGTAGGATTGCATCGTTTGAAGGGTATCGTTCAGCGCCGCCTTCTCCGTTTCATCCGCCCTTTCCAGCCGGGCCTCCGCGTCCGCTATGGCGGCAAGCCATTGCGAGCGCGAGCCCTCAAAGTGTTCATCTTCCACGGGCCTGGCCAGCTCTTTGCTCAAAGCGCATAAGAGCACCGGATCAGGCTCGTCCAGGTAATAGGACAATAGCTTTTCCGCGTCCTCTTTATTTCGGCTGAACGGGTTTACAAAGGCCAGCTCCAGCTCAAACGCCTGAAAGCGCTGATAGCCCTCCGCCAGGCTCAGCGGGGAAAGAGGCGCGCTTTCCGAGCGTTCAAACAGGCTATCCGTATTAACCCTTCTGCAATAGAGAAGGCACTCGTCCTCCTGGGGCGTTTCAAAAATAACGTCGCCCTTGGCGCGTTGAGAGGCCGGAGTCGTATACGCCTGCACCGCCAGCATCAGCGAGCGGAAAATATCCGTATCGTAGCAAAGCGTTCCGCTTGTAAACACCTGCGAATCCCGGTAGACGTCCAGCACAAGGCCAACCAGGTTGTTTACGCCAATATAGCCGAAGCCGTGCGCATAAAAGGGCGTAAGCTCGGGGTACTGATCCGCGTATTCCTCATCCCACCTTGCGATAAAGGCAAAAAGCTCCGTCAGGCTTTCCGGCAAATCGTCCATGGTAAGGCCCACCTCCTCAAGCAGCCTTTTGTTTACCGTGAACAGATAGGGAAAGCGTATGGAGGTGGGCACGAAATGCAGGCGGCCATCGTACAGGAGCGGTTTTTGAATGGCGGGATAGAACAGGTCAATCACATCCCTTTGCCGCTGCGAAACGGCTATCTCCCCGGCAAAACCGCGCTGAACAAGCCTGGCCGGAAGATTCGTTTTGGAGCTGAGCCGGTAGACATCGAATGCGGGGCTTCTCTCAAGCAGCTGCCGGATCATCCAGCCATGGATATCGGGAGCCGTGTCAAAGGAAAGGCGAATCTCCGGGTTTTCCTGCCGAAATTTTTTTAGGCTTAGGGAAGCCGCGTCATAGCTGCCGTCCGCAATCGTTAGCCTCTTTTTTGCCTGGGCGCTGACGGGAAAAAGAAGAACGCTTCCAAGGAGCAAAAGGCAAAGCAAACGTTTCATGATGTTCCCTCCTTTCGGTTGTGCCGCTTGAGCGCGCTCCGGACTGCATGGAGCCGCCCGCGGCGTGGCTACAAGCGATACGATGAAAAACAGCCATAAGTACCTTTTCTATTTAAGCAACCCTCCTTTGCTGTGCAAAAATGCTTGTTCTTTGGGCATTTTCTTTCGTACACAGACGCAGTCAGGCCGTCGAAAAAGCTCGCTACGCGATCTTTTTCGGCGGCCTGAGGGGACGATGCGTTCATCGTCCCCTTCTCTACAATGCAATGATTCAGTTCCAATGCCAGACATTTGCGTCCGCGTAGCTGTACGGCAAATCGTTCGCAATGCAATATTCTTCGGCGTAGGAATTCCTTCCTACGATTATGGAGCTGAGATTCTCGCACCCATCAAAAGCCCTATCTCCAATGGCCGTCAGACCATCGGGTAGCGTGATCTCTGTGAGATTCCTGCAATCGGTAAAAGCCGCCTCCCCAATGACCGTCAGGCTATCGGGCAGCGTGATCTCTGTAAGATTCTCGCACCCGTCAAAAGCCCTATCTCCAATGGCCGTCAGACCATCGGGCAGCGTGATCTCTGTGAGATTCCTGCAAGCGTAAAAAGCTTCATCTCCAATGGCCGTCAGGTTGTCGGGCAGCGTAATCTTTGTGAGATTCTTGCAACCGTAAAAAGCCCCATCGCCGATGACAAGTATGTCCTCCGGCACAGTATACGCGCTATCCGTTCGGTCAGACGGATAATATATCAAGCGCTTGTCCGGTTTGCTAAACAGCACGCCGCTAATCGTGGTAAGCAACGGGTGATCCGGACTCACATGGATGATCTGAACGCCGCTGTCCATAAACGGATTGATCCCTATTGATTCCAGGCTGTCGAGCAGCGTAATTTCTGTGAGATTCTCGCAACCGTAAAAAGCCAAATCCCCAATGGACGTCAGGCTGCTGGGTAGCGTGATCTCTGTGAGATTCTCACAATCGGAAAAAGCCCACGGTCCAATGGACGTCAGGCTGCCGGGCAGCATAATCTCTGTGAGATTGAAGCAACAGTAAAAAGCACAATCCCCAATGGCCGTCAGGCTGTCGGGCAGCGTGATCTCTGTGAGATTCTTGCAATAGGAAAAAACCCTATATCCAATCGCCGTCACCGCATATCCGTCCAACGCCTCCGGCACAGTAACCTTCGAGGCGTCGCCGGTATAACCTGTAATCCTCGCGGTTCCGTCCTCCCGAACCTCATACATAAAGTCGCCGCAGGTATGCTTCTCCGCCGCCTTTGCGAAAGTTCCCCAACACGGCAGCAGCAGCGCAATACACAGTGCAACGGCCGCAATTTGGGCGAGAGAAAATTTCTTCATATTCATCCTATTCGTCCCTCCTTCATTCTATATTTCATCCAAAATTATACACAAACGCGATTTCGCAGTCAATTCATCATTACGCTTTGTCCACGGCAATGCGGCTTTAAAATCCAATCCTGGCTCGGAGGAACGATAGACTAATTTTGAGATTCGGTTGCATAAGAAAAAACCCGCCCCCAGCTCGAGGCTGAGAGCGAGTTTTCTATGCGGTTTTTCATAGGACGAAGCTTGCTATCCCTCCGCCCTATTCCCTTTCCTCCGTATCCCCCTCAACCAGCCGCCGTACCAGCGCCTCGTCGGCGTGGGTATGGCTTTTGCCGTCCCAGCGGATCACCGGGCCCTTGCCGCAATGCTTCAAGCAGCCCGTTACGCGAAGGAAAAACGCGCCGTCACGGCTTGTGCCGCCGTCCTCCGCGCCGTAGGTATCCTTCAAAAAGGCGAGCAGGCTTTCCGCGCCGTTTTTGCGGCAGGCCTTGTGGCCGCACACCTCCAGGCAGTGCGGCGCGTCCTCGTGCCGAAGGCCGGGCACGGCGCGGATGACGGCCTTGAGCAGGCTCTTTTTGATATCATAGCTCTCCGCGATTTTTTCAAGTGACTTTTTGGGAATCGTACCGCCCTTTTCCTCCTGAACCTCCCTGAGCAGGGCGATAAGCGCCTGCTGATCCCGCGGCGCGCCCTGCTCATGGTAGTAGGCGATGGCCTCTTTCAAATGCCACTTGGGCTTATCCTGCATGGGAACGCTCCTTTCGCGCCTTAGCAGCGTGTCATAATCTGCAAAATTTTGCGGTCGGTTTCACGCATGCCGTCCCGGCCCAGCTCGCCCACGTTGCGGATAGTGTTTTCAATGCCCTTGGAAATAATGCCGTCGCCGCCGTAGAACTGGCGGCCCTTGAGGTACATTTCAAAGCCCAGGATGCCCGCGTCCACCGCTGAGGCGATTTTTCCCGCGCAGGAGGGCTTGGCCCCGTCGCACACGATGCCGCTGACGATGGCAAGCGCGTTTACAATGGTGTGGCACACGGTTTTCACATCCCCTGTGAGCAGGTAGGCCACGCCCGCGCCCGCGGCGCTGCCCGCCGTAACCGCGCCGCAGTAGGCCGACAGCTTGCCGATGGCGGTTTTTTGATGGACGGCGCACAGGTTGGATACAACCAGCGCGCGGTACAGCTCGTCCTGGGATTTGTGATACGCCTTTGCGTACTCAATCACCGGCAGGGACACGGTAAGCCCCTGGTTGCCGCTGCCGGAATTGATGACAACCGGCATTTCGCAGCCGCTCATGCGGGCGTCGCTTCCGGCAGCGGCCATGGCGCGCGCGCGGATGCGCACATCGCCGCTCCCATAGGTTTCCAGCAAAACATTGCCGATATCCGCTCCCCAATGGCTTTTCAGGCCCTCGGCGGCAATGGCGGTGTTGCAGGCAATCTGCCGGTCCAATACCTCGCGCACGTCCGCGATATCCACAATGGAGGCGAATTCGCAAATGCCCTCCACGCTCAGCGCGCCGTAATCCAGCGCGGGCGCGTCGCCGGGCAGCGCGCCGTCCTCGCAAAGCAGCGCCTCGCCGTCCCGCTCAACGCGCGCGATATGCGTATGGCTGTGGCTGATGCGCACGCTGGCCTCGTGCTCGCCCGCGTATACGGTTACGATCATATCCAGCAGGGCGCAGTTGTCCATGGGCTCCACAGTGATGGGGACCTCGCTTAAAAACCGGGCGATCTCCCGCCGCTTTTCGGGCGTTACGGTGTGGATTACCTCCAGCGCCGCGCCCTCGTCGCCCGCGACCACGCCCGCCGCGACAGCCGCTTGAATGCCCTTGAGCCCGCCCGTGTTAGGTACGGTTACGCTCTTTACGTTTTTGATGATGTTGCCACTCACCTGCACCCGCACCCGCTGCGGCGCTTCTCCCAGCACATGGCGCGCGCTGGCCGCGCAATAGGCCAATGCGATGGGCTCGGTGCAGCCGGTGGCGGGCGCAAGCTCCTGGCGCAAAATGGCGCAGTACGTTTGATACCGTTGATCGTGGGGTTCCATGGGAACCGCCTCCTGTATGCTGTAGGATAGGAAACCAGACCGTCGAAAAAGCTCGCTGCGCGATCTTTTCCGCCGAAACAGGGTCCACCTGCGCCTGCGGCGCGGCCGGTGAACCCTGCAAGGAAACCTTGCTGCGCAAGGCTTCCGAACCCACCGCACATGTCGCTGGGTTCGGATTACAGTCGGAGGGGACGCAGGCGAGCGTGGCCCCTGAGGGGCCTTGGGCGAAGCCCAAAGCGAACCGAAGGAGTCAACCGAAACGAGTCATGGGCACGACAGTGCCCGTGACGACGATTGAGGTTGCGGGTCTGCGGCCCTCCGACACCTCCCAGGGGGTTCAGTCTGGATAGGAATAGCATATCATAAAATGAGCCGCGTGTACATCCTGAAAGTTCATATTTTTGAAATGTTTCTTTCGCCGCAAAATTTCATGCCGCAGGCTTAAATATTCAAAATCTCATAAAAAGAAAATAATTTTTTATATGCTATTGACAATTCTAGAACGCGAGGTATAATCATATTACTGATAATATCAGTTTGAAAGAGATGTGAAATAAATGAACGCCAGCAAGCCGCTGACCAATCTTGTTTATGAACAAATCTACCACGATGTGATAGACGGCACCTTTACCCCCAACGATATCATTACCGAAAGCCAGCTTATCCAGCGTTACGGAGTCAGCAAATCACCGGTGCGCGAGGCGCTCGTTTCCCTTTGCGACGAGCGGGTGCTTCGCAGCATCCCCCGCACGGGCTACCGCATTGTGCAGTTCACTCCGGACGAGGTGCGCCAGGTGGCCGAAACCCGCCAGGCTTTGGAACTGTTTATGTTTGAAAAGTCCTACCCGTCCCTGGGCAAGCAGGAGCTAAGGCTGCTGGAGGAATCCAACGAGCAGATTCGCGCCGAGGATACGCCCACCCTGCCGCCCACCCGCCGCTGGGAAAGCAACGTGAGCTTTCACCTGCTGCTGGCCTCCTTCGCCAAAAACCAGTACATGTACGGTCTTCTGAAGGATACGCTGCGCGTGAACGCGCGCGCCGCCACGCAGTATTTCCAGCACATCTACTCCCCGGAGCTGGAGCAGAAAAAGCGCTCCCATGAGCGCTTCATTCAGGCCTGCGAGGACAGGGATTACGAAACCGCCCGCGCTACGCTGGTGGAGGATACCAATCAACTATTCTGGTGGGAGGTGAAGCACGGATGAACCGCCGTGAACGTGTGCTGGCCGCTATCAGCGGCCAAAGGGTGGATCATGTGCCATCGTTGTTTTCCTTGCATTTTCCAAAGGAGCAGGCCGTGGGAGAGGCCGCTGTGGAGGCCCATGTGCGCTTCTACAACGAAACGGGCGTGGATGTGCTCAAAATCATGAACGAGCATTTGCAGCCGCCCATCGGCCCGGTGCGCACGCCCGAGGATTGGCTCGCTGTAAAATCGTATCATATGGACGCGCCTTTTCTTCGTGCCCAGGCTGATATTATCAGTAACATTTTAGACCGGGTGGAAAAGCCGGTGTATTCCCTGGCAACCATCCACGGCGTGTGCGCTTCCTCCATCCATCCCATTGAGGGCGCCTACGGCTACGCCCGCGCCCGCGAAATCATGGTGGAAACGCTGCGCAGCCGCCCCGATATCATGCTAGATGTGCATAAGCGCGTAACTGATACCATGTGCGAGTTGGCGCAGGCCTGCATCCGCGCGGGGGCGGACGGCATCTATTACGCCGCGCTGGGCGGAGAACGGCACTATTATACCGACGAGGAGCACGACCGGTTCATCAAGCCCTTTGACCTGCAAATTATGCAGGCGGCCCGCGAGGCGGGCGGGCATGTGTTTTTACACATATGCAAGGAAAACCTGAATATGATGCGTTACAGGGATTACGCCCCCTATGCCGACGTGGTGAACTGGGGCGTGTATGAGGCGAACTTTTCCATTTCCCAGGGCAGGGAGCTGTTCCCGGGCCGCGCCATTCTGGGCGGGCTGAAAAACCACGGCGGCGCGCTGGCGCAGGGCGATGCGGACGCGATCGCCCGCGAGGTGCGCGGCGTGCTTGAGGAGGCGGGACAAACCCATTTCCTGCTGGGCGCGGATTGCACCCTGCCCACGAACACCCCCTATGCGAGCATAGCGGCCGCAGCGCGCGCGGCCGTTATAAAAAATAACAAGGAGTGATTTCCGTCATGAAACGCATTCTGTCTGTCATGCTGGCCGCGGCGCTGCTGCTTTGCGCGGTACCCGCCATGGCGCAAACAACCTACCCCGACGGCACCATTCAATGGTGGGCCACCGGGCAGCCCTCGTTCCGCAAGCAGTACTTCGACACCTGGCTGGAAAACCACCGCGATATCGCCCCCAACGTAACGCTGGAGGCCACCACCATTTCCACTACCAACGACGGCCAGCAAAAGGTGGCCATGTACAACATGAGCGGCGCTTACGACGCCATTCCGGACATCATGTTCCTGGATACGGTGGGCGTGGTGAACATGGCGGTTAACGGCCTGCTCAAGGACGTAACGGACTTCTATACCCCCATCGCGGATCAGTTTGTGGACGGAGCCGCGGCGGACGCCACCATCAACGGCGTGATCTACGCCCTGCCGGACGCGGTGCGGCCCCAGGTGCTGTTCTACAACGCCGCCATCTTTGAAAAGTACGATGTTGACCCCGCCATGATGAGCACCTTCAACGGCTATCTTGAGGTCGGCCGCCTGCTCAAGGAGCGCAGCAACGGCGAGGTGTACCTCTCCTATGTGGACCCCGGCACCTTCACCTGGCGCTACTGGGGCCGCCGCGGCCTGATGCCTCAGGCGGGCGCGCGCATCTGGGACGAGGAAGGCAATGTGGTCATCGGCTCGGACGAGGGAACCAGGCGGGCGCTTGGCTTCTTCGACAAGCTGTGCTCCGAGGGCCTGCTGTACAAAACCAACATGATGCAGCAGCCCCTTTACGAGGCCACCGACGAGGGCAAAATTGCCACCTACTACATCGGCGCCTTCTGGGATGAGTTCATGCGCGGCAACCTGACCGCCACCGCGGGCGACTGGCGCGTAATGCCCCCGCCCGTGTTTGAGGAGGTAGGCACCTCCGGTGCGCCGGTAAGCACCTACTACTGCCTGGTGGACACCCATGACGATACCTACACCGAGCTTGTCAAGCAGATGTGGTACGATTTTGCCACCGACGGCGAGGCGTACAAGGCCTGGGTTACGGAAATGACCAAGGTAAACGGCCCCTACAACAACCCCATCTCCAAGGAAATGCTCCAGGATCCCTTCTGGCAGGAGCCTTCCGACTTCTACGGCGGCCAGTCCTTCCGCAAGGCGGAGAGCGACGCGCTGGCCAACCCCTCCGCCAATATGACCGTTACCCCCAGCGACGCGGAGGCGGACGAGATCATCAGCGCGGAGCTGGAAAAGTATGTCGCGGGCGAGCAGACCATGGACGAGGCCATCGCCAACTTGGATAAGGAGCTCAAAAACCGCATAGGCAAGGCCGAAATGCCCTGACCTTCGCCGCCAGCCGGAGGGCCCTGCGCCCTCCGGCGCGGCACAAGGCGTGGGGCGCGGGAGCCGCGCCCCACGCGGCGCTTCCGCGCAGGCACGCGACCCCTATGGGCTCAGGCCGTCGAAAAAGCTCGCTGCGCGATCTTTTCCGCCGAAACAGGATTCACCTGTGCTGCACAAAATAATTCACTCCGCCGCGTGCCATGGGCGCGCAGGCCGGGGCGGGGGCGCGGCCCCTGCGAAAGGATGCGTTTTGGATGAACAAAAAGGAACGGCTGATGGCCGTTTTGAACCACCAGAAGCCGGATCGGATTCCCGCGGGCTTCTGGTTCCACTTCGAGGGGGACAAGGCTCATGGAGAGGCCTGCGTAAAGGCCCACGCGGACTATTTTCATGCCGTGGATACGGATTTTGTGAAAATCATGTCCGACGGGCTGGGATACCCGCTGCGCGTAACCATCGATCAGGCGCAGGACTGGTATAACGTTGCCCCGCTCAGGGAGGACGACCCCTTCTTTACCGATACCGTGGCGCGCTGCGCCGCCATCAACGCGGCCATCGGGCAGGAATGCTATACGTTCTACAACTTCTTTTCCCCGTTCAACATCGTAAGGGCATGCGATGTGTTTACCGAAAACGCGCTTCAGGGGCGCAGCTGGGACGCGACGGTGATGGCGCACCTGCGCGAGGCCCCGGACGCGCTCAGGTACGCGCTGAACGTAATCGCGGGCGACCTGGCAAGGCTCGCCGTGCGCGTGATCCGCGAGGGCGGCTGCCTGGGCGTCTACCAAAGCCTTCAGGGGGCCGAGAAGGGCCGCATGAGCGCGCAGGAATACGCAGGCGTGGTGGCTCCCTCGGATCAAATTGTGCTGGAGTCCTTCAACGCCGCAAGCCCCTATAACATCCTGCATATGTGCTCCTGGGCAGGCGACCCCAACCACCTGTCCTACTGGCGGGATTACCCCTGCCGGGTGAAGAACTGGGGTACGGGCGTGGAGCAGCTTCCGCTTGAAAAGGGCGTGGACTACTTTGGGCCCGGCACGGTGCTGCTGGGCGGGCTGGACAACCGCCCGGGCCATCCGCTGGTGAGCGGCAGCCGGGAGCAGGTTTACGCCGCCGTGCGGGATCTGCTTTCCCGCATGAACGGCACGCCCTTCATCCTTGGCGCGGACTGCACCGTGCCAAGCGGCATTGATCTCAACCACATCCGCTGGGTGATGGAGGCGCTCAAGGCCGGAGATTGACCATGCTTGCGCCCGCGCGCCGTTTGGCCGCGCGGGCCTTCTTCAAAAGGGGGGAATTGCGCATGAAGCGCAGGCTGTGGAAGCGTTACCGCTTCGCTTACCTGGCGATTTGTCCATTTTTTATTCAGTTCCTGATTTTTCAGCTCATCCCCACGCTGGCCACGTTCTATTACAGCTTCACAAATTGGAACGGCATGAAAAAGCCCCGCTGGATAGGCCTTGACAACTACGCCATGATGCTGGAGGACTACCAGTTCCTGGACGCGTTTCGCAACACGGCGCTGTACTGGATGATAGGCGTGGCGGGGGTATTGTGCCTGTCGCTGATGATCGCTTCCATGCTCAACAGCCGGGCGCTGCGCATGAAGCACTTTTTCAAAACCGTTACCTTCCTGCCCTATGTGTGCGCCTCCATGGCCATGGGCCTGATTTTTGGCATGCTGTTTGATGAAAACGCGGGCCTGGTGAACGCCGTCATCGAGCTGTTCGGCGGCAGGGCGCTGCCATGGCTCACCAGCAGCCGCCTGGCGCGCATCCCGGTGCACATCCTGTTTATCTGGCGCACCATTCCGTGGTACACGCTCATCTTCCTATCCGGGCTTTTGAACATCCCCGCGGAGTTTTACGAGGCCGCCACGGTGGACGGCGCGTCCGGGCCGCAAAAGTTCTTCCGCATCACGCTTCCGCAGCTTGGCAACATCTCCTTTTTCTGCTTTGTCACCATCACCGTGGACGCATGGAAAATTTTCAACGAGCCCTATACCCTGGCCGGGCCCGGCTCGTCCAACACGTCGCTGTTCCAGCTTATGTATGTAAACGGCTTTAAGATTTTCAAAATGGGCTATGCCTCCGCGCTGGGCGTGGTGCTGATTGCGATCCTGCTTGTGATCTCGCTCATTCAGTTCCGGGCACGGCGGGCGCAGGGCGAGCTGTAAGGGGAAAGGAGGAATTCCGCTGTGAGCTATCGAACCAAGCAAAGGCTATGGAGCGCCTTTCTTCACCTGATGATGCTGATGATTGTGGCGGTGTGCCTGTTCCCCGTTTTATGGTCCTGCGTCATCTCCATCAAATCCGTTGGAGAGAAGGTATCGGGCTTTCACGCCCTTTCCATCACGCAGCCCACCCTTGCCAATTATGGGCGGCTGTTCGAGCTGATTCCCCTCTGGCAGCATTTGGGCAACAGCGTGTTTACCAGCGTGGTGGGCACGCTTACAACGCTGGTATTTTGCTCGCTGGCCGGGTTTGCGTTTGCCAAGTACCGCTTTCCCGCGCGCGACGCGCTGTTTTACTTTGTGGTCGCCACCATGACCATTCCCGCCGAGGTAGGCGCGGTGCCGCTGTTTTTGATTATGAAAAACATGGAGCTGATCAACAGCCTGTGGTCGCTCATCCTGCCCAGGCTGGCCACGGCGGTGGGCGTGTTCTACCTGCGGCAGTACATCATGGAGGTGCCGGACGAAATTTTGGAGGCCGCCCGCATTGACGGCTGCCGCGACCTGGGCATCTTCTGGCGCATCGTGTGCCCGGTTATCAAGCCCGCGCTGGCCTCCTGGGCCTCGCTTACGCTGATTGCCCGCTGGAACGACTTTTTCTGGCCGCTTTTGTTCCTGAACAAAACGCCCAAGTACACGCTGATGGTTTCCGTATCCATGCTGCCGCTGAGCGACGGCCTAGCCACGCCCTGGCAGGTGATTCTTGCGGGCACCACGCTGGTGATTGTTCCGAGCATTTTGATGTACCTGTTTATGCAAACATTCCAAAAGGAGGGCGCCACCGCGGGCGCCGTAAAGGGCTGACGCCCTTTGAAAGGAGGAAAACGCTTATGAAACGCTACCAACCCGCCCCTGGCCTTTCCATTCCATGCGTGGCAATGGGCTGCATGCGCATTGCGGGCATGGAGGTAAGCGCCCTGGAAACGCTTGTTAAAACCGCCCTGGAGGGCGGCGTAGATTATTTTGATCACGCGGACTTTTACGGCGATCATCAATCCGAGGTTCGCTTTGGCGAGATGCTCAAGGCAAACCCCTCTCTGCGCGATCGTATGCTCATTCAAAGCAAGTGCGGTATCCGCACCGGATTTTACGATTCCTCCTGCGAGCATATCGTGCATAGCGCCGAAAACAGCCTGCGCAAGCTGCATACCGATCATCTGGACGCGCTGCTCATTCACCGTCCCGACGTGCTGGCCGATCCGGAGGAGATTGCCCGCGCCTTCCGCCACCTCAAGGAAACGGGCAAGGTGCGCTACTTTGGCGTAAGCAACCACAGCCCCATGCAGGTGGAGGTATTGCAGCAGGCCGTGGGCGAGCGCCTGCTGTTTAACCAGATGCAAATGAGCATTGTGCATACCGGCATGATTGACCAGGGCGTAAACGTGAACACCACCTTCCCCGGCGCGGTGGATCGCGACGGCGGCGTGCTGGAATACACGAAGCTCAAAAAGATGGTGTTGCAGGTATGGTCGCCGTTCCAGCACGGCTTTATCGAGGGCGTGTTCCTGGATAATCCGGCCTTCCCGGAGGTGAACCGCATCCTGGACGAGCTGGCGGAAAAGTACGCCGCGACCAAAACGGCGCTCACCGTGGCGTGGCTCCTGCGCCTGCCCCTGATGGTGCAGGTGATTTGCGGCACCACCAGCCCGGAGCGCGTGCGGCAGATTGTGCGCGCCGCGGATGTGAACCTTTCCCGCGAGGACTGGTACGCCGTCTACCGCGCGGCGGGCAACAAGCTGCCCTAAGCGGCTCCCCCATTTCAGCGTAAGGCCGGAAAAGTCCCGCTTCCCCCGTCCCGGCAGGGCGAAGCGGGACTTTTCCGGCCTTTTCCAGCCCTCGCTTCGCCTGGCGCAGTCACAAGATATTGTGGTTGCGCAGAGGAAGCAAATTGGCTCAAAAGCTCGAAAGCCTTTACTATACCCCATTTCGAGCTCAAAAAACTGTCGCAATATGACACATTGGTTCTATTTTCCTCGAATCCCACTTATGAGTGCGTTTCGTGTGCTATAATGCAGAAAACACTCAATCAGGAGGGGTAAGCGTGTTAAGCACACGAATCCTAGTGGTAGACGACCACGGCACACTGCGCAAAAGCATTGCGGACTTTCTAAGAATCCAGCAGGATGTGGATACGGTACAGGAGGCGGCCAACGGTGTGGAAGCGCTCAAGTGCCTGCGAGAAAGCCATTTTGATATTATGATTACCGATTTGGTAATGCCCATGATGGATGGATACATGCTTTTGGAGGAAATGCGGCGCCAGATTGACAATCCTCCGCGTACGATCGTGATGTCCGCCCTGTCCCGCGATGATTTTGTAAGCCGCGCCATCAGCCTGGGCGCTGTGTTTTACATGGTCAAGCCCTTTGAGCCGGAGCATCTTCTAGGCCACATCCGCGATATTCAGGATGGCGAGGCGGACATGCCGTCCTTTACGCACGCCGCCCGTCAGCCCCATGTGCAAACCCTGGACGAGCGCCTTGGCAGCCTGTTTTTGACCATTGGCATTCCCGCGCACATCAAGGGTTATCAGTTCCTCCGCTGCGGCGTAAAAATGGTGATTGAGCAGCCGGATATGATCAACCGCATCACCAAGGAGCTCTACCCCAGCATCGCCAAGCACTTTGGCACCTCCGCCAGCAAGGTGGAGCGCGCCATCCGCCACGCCATCGAGGTGGCCTGGAACCGCGGCCGGGTGGACACCCTCAACCGGGCCTTCGGCTGCCGCGTGTGCACCCCGGAAGACAAGCCTACCAACGGGGAGTTCATCGCCATGCTGGCGGATAAGCTGAGCCTGGAGAGGAGCGCGTGATAGGGCGCCGAGGCGCAAGGCCCGTCAAAAGGCAACCACCCCCTGAACCTTATAACCGTCCCCGCCGGATGGAACCCCGGCGAGGACACGCGTAAGGGGACGGGGGTGGTGCTTTTTTAGAATACGCCAAAGAGGGCATATCGGCCGCCTTGCTAAATCAAGATTCCCCCAAACAGCATGATTCAGCCGCAAAAGGTGGTACAGGTGTTGTGAATATCCGCGACAAACAGATCTGCGATTTTCCGCGTTTCAACCGCCATGGAATGCGGCATCGTTGTATGGAACGACGGAGAAATTGATATCGCCCCTGAAACCATAGCACATGCGTCCCCTCCGACTGTAATCCGAAGCCAGCGACATGTGCGGTGGGTTCGGAAGCCTTGCGCAGCAAGGTTTCCTTACAGGGTTCACCGGCCGCGCCGCAGGCGCAGGTGAACCCTGTTTTGACGGAAAAGATCGCGCAGCGAGCTTTTTCGACGGCCAAAGCGACCCCACTTCTCCCCTACCATCCAAACCCGCCGTCCACGCCCAGCGTCTGCCCGGTTACAAAGGCCGCGCCCTCGCCGCACAGCCACAGCAGGCAGGCCGCCACATCCTGGGGCGTGCCAAGGCGGCCCAGGGGCGTATCATCGCTAAGCGCCTCCAAATCGGCCTGGGAAAAGCTATCCAGCATGTCGGTTTCAATCACGCCGGGGCATACGCAGTTCACGGTAACGCCGCTGGGGCCCACCTCCTTGGCCAGGGCCTTCGTCAGGCCAATCAGCCCGGCCTTGGCGGCGGAATAATGCACCTCGCAGCTTGCGCCCACGCGGCCCCAAATGCTGGATACGTTCACAATGCGCCCGCTCTTGCGGGAGATCATGCCGGGCAGCACCGCGCGCGTTACGTAAAAAGCGCCGGACAGGTTTACCGCCAGCATGCGCTGCCAGTCCTCGTCGGTAATGTCGGTAAAAAGCTTTTGCTGGGCCACGCCCGCGTTGTTGATCAGCGCGTCAATGTGGCCAAGCTGGCGCACGGCTAGCGCGCAGGCCTCCTTCACGCGCGCGGGATCGCCCACATCGCAGGGGATGGGGCAAGCGCCGGTTTCAGCGGCCAGGGCGTGCGCGGCGTTCTCGCTGCTGCGGTACAAAAAGGCAACGCGCCAGCCCTCGCGGGCAAAGGCGCGCACAGCCGCCGCGCCAATGCCCCTGCTGCCGCCGGTAATGAGCACGGTACGCAAACGCAGCGGCCTCCTCCCTTAAAACATCTTCTTGCGCCACAAAAGCACAAACGCCGCCATGCTTACCACAAGGGAAATGCCCAGCACAATCCAGAAGCCTCCGGGCGTATTTTGGAAGGGCAAGCCCGTCACATTCATGCCCCACAACGACGCAAACAGCGTGGGGATGGACAGAACCACCGTCAGGCTGGTAAGCACCTTCATAACGATGTTCAGGTTATTGGAAATAATGGAGGCGAAGGCGTCCATGGTGCCGCTCATAATATCGCGGTAAATGGCGCACATCTCCATGGCCTGCTTGTTTTCGATGATAACGTCCTCCAGCAGGTCGCTGTCCTCGGGATACTTGCGCAGCATATCCATGCGCATCATCTTTTCAAGCACCATTTCGTTGCCCTTCAGGGAGGTGGAAAAGAACACCAGGCTTTTTTCCAGCTTCATCATCTGCAAAAGCTCCTGGTTGCGCATGCTGGCCTCCAGGCGGGTTTGCACAAACATGCTGGCCTTATCGATTTGCTTCAGGTAGGCCAGGAAGCGGCTGGCATTGCGGTGCAGAAGCTGCAAAATAAAGCGCGTGCGCTTAAACGTCCAGAACCCGCGGATGCGCTCCTCCGTAAAATCGGTAATGATTGTGCTTTCACGCGTGGACACAGTAATGATTACGTCGTCCACCATGATGATGCCCAGAGGGACGGTGGTGTAGCTGTAGCCGTTGCCCTCGGTTTCCACATACGGGATATCCACAATAATCAGTGTCTGGTCGCCGTCGCGCTCGATACGGGCGCTTTCCTCCTCGTCCAGCGCGGCCTGGATATAGGTGGGGTCCAGCGCGAAGCGGGCGTTCAGCCCGTCGATTTCCTCGCGGGTGGGGTTTTGCAGATGCACCCAACAGCCCTTTTCCAGGGTGTTGATTTCGGTAAGGTGGTCATCCACCGTAAGGTAAATTCTTTTCATAAAAAAACCTGCCCTTCTTACGCCAAAAGGCGTTTTTTCCGGGCAGGATAAGGCTTTTTCTCAGCGCATGGCGGAAAAGCCAAAGCGCACGCTGCCGTCCGCCCGGAGCCTATGGAATTGTTCTGCGTGTATCCAAACGGCGTTTCGACTGTAGGGGTCGGCGTCCACGGTAAGGCTCCTCCTTTCGGCATGAATGCATTGCTACCTTTCCATAATAGCCTTTTTGCGGGCCTGTGTCAATGCGCGCGGCAGGTTTTTATGGAAAAGCCAGGGCAATTATGGTATACTAAACCCATGAAATATAGGAGGTGCATCCCCATGGATGAAAAGGTGCTTCAGCTGCTTACCGA
>JALEIQ010000214.1 GCA_022769795.1 Clostridiales bacterium | reverse complement strand
CGCATTCGCGAGCACAGCAACGTGCCCATTATTATGCTTACCGCCAAGGGCGAGCAGATTGATAAGATTCTTGGCCTTGAGTATGGCGCGGATGATTACATGACCAAGCCCTTCAATATTTTGGAGGTAAAGGCGCGTATCAAGACCATTATGCGCCGCGCTTCCGGCAGCTCGCAGAATGAAAGCCGCAAGGTTATTCGCGTGCATGATATGGAAATCAACGCCATCAACCGCTCGGTTACGCTGGGCGGCAAAGAGGTGCGCCTTACGGCCAAGGACTTTGACCTGCTACAGGTTTTTGTAAACAACCGCGGGAAGGTTTTCAGCCGCGAATCCCTGCTTGAAACCGTTTGGAAGTATGATTATACTGGCGATGCGCGCACGGTGGACGTGCATATCCGCAGGCTGCGTGAAAAGATTGAGCGCAATCCTGCGCAGCCTGAGTTTATCTTCACCAAGTGGGGAGTGGGCTACTATTTCACCGATAAGGATTAACAATCCCTTCACTTCCATACGCTGGAAGATTCTTTTCGCCTTCCTGCTTATTGTGGGCGTGAGCTACTATGCGGTAGCCACTTCTCTCATTGGGCTGGTGGGCGATTATTTGTTCGAGGACCGCAAGCAGCAGGATACTTCAGCCGCGGTTCAACTGGCGGGAGAGCTCTCCCCCCTCTACCTGTCCGTGCAATCCACGGCGTTGCAAAGCCGTTTGGATAGCGCTTCCGGGGAGCTTGGCGGCAGGCTGATGGTATTGGATATGAGCGGCAAGGTGCAGGCCGATAGCAAGCGCGAGCTCAACGGCTCCCGCTTGGAGGTGCCTGAGGTTGCCAGTATCCTTTCCCTTGGCCAGGAAACGGATTACGGAGTGCATTTGCTCAAAGAAGGCATGGATGAGGAATCAACGCTTTCTGTGCGCCGCCTGTTTCCCTTTTTCGATCAGAAAGAGGCATGGATCTCCTATGCTACAGCTGCGCTGAAGCATAACGACCACACAATCGGCGTTTTGTTCTTCTCCGCTCCTATGCAGCAAATGATGCAGCGGCTCTTTGATTTGCAGGATCGCATGGTGCTGTATTTCCTAATTGCCGCAATGGCCGCGCTAATCATTGCCATGGTTTTCTCGCGTATTATTACGCGCCCCATCATTTCGCTTACACGCAGCATTCAGCGCATGGGCCGGGGCGATTTTTCTGTGCGCGTGCCTGTTAAGGGAAGCGGTGAATTACGCCGCCTTTCTGAAACCTTTAATACCATGTCCGAGAAGCTGGAAATGCTTGATAAAAGCCGCAACCAGTTTGTTTCTAATGCCAGCCATGAGCTAAAAACGCCTCTGGCCACTATGAAAATTCTTTTGGAAAGCATCATCTATCAGCCGGATATGGACGCGGGCATGCGCACCGAATTTTTGACGGACATCAACAAGGAAATTGACCGGCTGAACCTTATTATTGGCGATTTGCTTACGCTGGTAAGCATGGATTCCAAAACCATGCGTTTGAACCGCACCAGCTTCAGCCTGGCTCAGGTTGTAACCGATACCGCGCACCGCTTGAAGCTTGTCATGGATAACCGCCATCAGGAGCTCAAGCTGCAATTAAGCGACAAATGCGATATGTATGCGGACTGCGCAAAGCTTACGCAGGTCATCTATAATCTGATGGAGAACGCCAGCAAATATACCCAGGAGGGCGGTATCATCCGCGTTCGGTTGATCCGTTCTGGCCGCGATGCCATACTGACTGTTTCGGACAACGGCCCCGGCATTCCCAAAGAGGATCAATCGCATATTTTTGATCGCTTCTACCGTGTAGATAAAGCCCGCAGCCGTGAAACGGGCGGCACCGGGCTTGGTCTTAGCATTGTGCATCAAATGGTGCTGATGCACGGTGGTACCGTATCTGTGGACAGTGAAGAAGGAAACGGCGCTACCTTTACGGTGGAGCTGCCCATTCATCAGGGCTGATACGGTTATGAAAAAGGAGGTTCCACTATGGCTGACAAGCGCACCGCGCTCGCCGCTTTGTTGGCGGTTGCATGCGTCATACTTTGCTCATGCGCCAGCAGCGGGCTTCCCGTTGCGGAAGATGTTCCATCCGTAACCCTTCCTCCAGCCTCCGTTAGCTTCGTAGCACCCATCGGTGACGCCGCGCTGGAATACACCGCTCCGGCTTATTTCTATCTTCCCGCGCACGACGGGCTGCAGCTTATCGCAGTCAATGCCGAAGCTGCCTTTTCCCCCACCAGACCCGATGCTGAAAGCCTTGTGCGCGCTCTGCTGGCCTATGCTGGCGACGGCACTGCCAGCGCCGTCGGTGGCGAGGTTCGCCTTTCCCTGTATGGAGCGAATCCTGTGGAAGTGAGCCGGGATGTTGTTACCGTGAACCTGGCGGCTAATGCCCTCCAGCTTGGCCGCGAGGCGCTCTATCTTGCATGCCAGTCCATTACCAACACATTGACTTCCCTGCCGCAGATCAATTATGTCAATTTTCTTGTGGCTGATAAGCCTGTTGGGCTTGATATTGCGAACCTGCTTCCAATGGGCGCGTTCACCCGCACCGCCTCCCAGGATATACCCTCGGTATACAACCAGTTGCTGGCGCGACGTTCCGATAGCGCCGATGGCGGCGAACAAAAGCCTCTTTCAGCCAATGTTACGCTCTATTTTCCCCTTACCCGCACGGATGGAATGATTAGCGAGGTTCACACGCTTACCTTTTCTGACCAATCCTTTTCGAATATGATCGTAACCATTTTGCGCGAGCTTGCGCTTGGTCCAAGGGGCGAAATTGTCTCCCCTGCCCTGCCCCTTCTGGCTGATTTATTGACTGCGCAGCCTGTGATTGTATCCTCCGATGAGGCTGGCGGTTCTGTAATCCAGCTTGAATTCGCCTACAATTTGGACGATATGCTGGATGCTTACGGCGTTACCCGTGCGCAGGCGATGGCTTCGCTGTGCTACACGCTGTGTACGTTCTTCCCAAATGTAAGCGGTATTAGCGTAGCAATCAACGATACCCCCATAGACGCGCAAACGCTGCAAGAGGATATGGAGGTGTCCATAGCGTATCATGAAAACGTATTCCTTCGCAGCGATTTTTCCGCCATGCTTTATGACTACTGCACGCTGTTCCTTGCGGATGCAGAGCAGGAAAAGCTGCGTCAGGTTCAGCGACCGATACATTATGCGCGCTGTAATGACCCACGCACGCTGCTTACACAGCTCTCGCTTGGCCCCCAACCCGGCGATACCGTCGATAGCCTGGCAGCTGTCATGCCGGACGGCACGCTTCCCGACACCACTGTTTTGGGGATAGCGCTGGCTGATGATACGCTTTTGGTAAACTTCTCGCCAGCGTTTGAGCAGGTTGGCGAAGGCATGGGCGAGCAAGAGGAACGCATGTTGGCCTATTCGATTGTAAACACGCTATCCGCAGCCACTCCCGCTACCAGCGTATGCTTCTTCCTTTCCGGCTCGCAATTCGACGGCTTTTCTGGCAAGATCTATTGGCCAGGATTATTCTACCCCTTACCTGTAGAAGCAGAAAACTGAGTTCAAAAATGCGCCCGGGGCAGCCGTGCCCCGAGCGCGTTTTTGATTTTCCCCTTATATTTCAGACAAAACTCTGCCATCCGCCGTCAACGTTACCACACGCCAGGGAATCAGCTTGCCGCTTTCCTGCAAGGCTTTTCTTGCCGCCATTTCAATTCCGCCGCAGCAAGGCACCTGCATGCGCACAATGGTTAAGCTTAGAATATCGTTTGCCTTCAGAATGCCGGTCAGCTTTTCTGAATAATCCACCCCATCCAGCTTCGGGCAGCCAATCAGCGTGATCTTTCCCCGCATGAAACGCCTGTGGAAATCGCCATAGGCAAACGCGCTGCAATCAGCCGCAATCAGCAGATGCGCGCCTTGAAAATACAACGCCTGAACCGGCGCAAGCTTTATTTGAACCGGCCACTGGTTCAGCTCGCTATCCCTGGCTTCTTCCGGCGTCGGGCAGCCGCTGTGCTGAAGGGTACGCGCAAGGCTGCCCGGGCAGTCTTTATGTGCGTTTTGCTTTGCCTGCTCCGCTTTTACAGCCGCTTCATCGTAGGCGGCCGCCTCCCGTTCCACAAAGGAAATCGCGCCGGTTGGGCAGTTAGGAAGGCAATCCCCCAGGCCGTCGCAGTAATTTTCCCGCAAAAGCTTGGCCTTTCCATTCACCATGCCGATTGCCCCTTCATGACAGGCCGACGCGCAAGCACCGCAGCCGTTACATTTTGCTTCATCAATTTGGATAATCCGACGAATCATATTGTATCCGCCTCCCTGCTGGTCAAAACCATGACCGCTTTGTTTCCGCGTGCTGATGATACCGTAACTTCCTGCTGTTGTCTACTGTTTCTTTTCGGAAGGAACAATAGAAAAATTCCAATACCAACGCCCATAAAGCGCAAGCATCCTTCTGGCAAAAGGGCCTAGTCGTCCAAAAAGGTGCGCCGCAGCTGCTCTGTCAGTTCCCGCATACGGCGGGTATCCAAATGATAATATACACGGTTTTCCTGCACATCAAAGCGCACAAGCTGTTGGTTCAGCAGCGCGTTCATATGGTGAGAAATCGTGGCGGGCGAAAGTCCAAGCTTCTGCGCAAGCTGCGCGCCATAGCAAGGAGCCCGTTTCAATTTTTTCAAAATATCATATTTGCTTCTCTCGCTTAACAGCTTTAGGGCGACAATCATTTCCGCTTCGTCAATCCCCTGCTGTTCAAAAATGAGGTTGGAAATATCAAAGAACGCGATTCCCGGGCAGATCAGCCCTGGTCTGGTTTTGGGAAACAGCTCACCCTGTTCCCGGCTGCGCATGCTGTGAATGCTGATCTGCAAGCCAGAGTAATAGGCCAGCACAGGCCGGAACTCAAAAGGATAATTGCATTTAAAAACCAAAGGCACAGCTTCTGCCAGATACTCCATCAGCCTGCTTTTCCCGCCCTGCTCCGCCACAAGGCGCATTTGCGCCTCCCAGCTGTCAAGATACGGCTGTAGTGCGGGCAGATAATCCTCCAAAACGGACATCATGCGGCGCACCACCGGCAGCGCCTTGGCAAAACTCTGGTGATAGTCCGCAAAGACCGAAAGGATATGGCAGCGGTTTTCTCCCAGCCATTGCGTGTTCTCAGCAATAATGCGCAAAAACGCTTCCATGGATATTTCCGGCGGAAAATCAATTTTATTTCCACTCTGCTCCCCTACGAGATCAAGCGCGTCATACAAAAAGCATGTGCGTAGCTTCCCTTCGCTAGCATGCTCCACGGTTTCAATTACCGTATCAATATCCAGGGAATAAGCTTGCATAAAGGGAAATAACACCGAGCATTCACAGGCAACCTTTTCATTATTCTGCTCATAATCCGCCCGGAAAAGCGCGCGTTCATCCGGGCTTAGCTCGAGCACGCGCTCCATATTGTCCACAATGGCCTGCAAGCTTTGCAGCACCTCTTGTTGCTGCGTGTTCAGCCTGGCCATGCGCGCCCGTTCACTCTCACTTTCCTGAAAAGCCTCTTTGTTGCAAAACATTCGAAGCAGCATCGCCGCTTCTCGAAGCATAACGAGCTTGGGCTCATACCGCACTTCCACTTTTACATTCCTCCTTCGCTTTATCCTTCTCAGCCCCTAAGGTATTTAACTCATGCATCGCCTTAACCCTCATGGCAATAAACACAAGGCACAGCGTAAGCGCCGACGCAATCAGGTATATGCCCTTGATTGGAAAAACGCTTACCAACGAACCGCTGAACAGCGACCCTGCCGGAACCGCCAGCATTCCCAAAGAGTTAAAAATAGACGCCATCCGGGACAGATAACTTTCCTCAATCACGCGGAAGAAAAGCACGTTCGACATAACGGAGTAAAACGAAACTGCCACGCTCACGCACAGATTCATCAAAAACAGCGCGCCGTATTTGAACCACTCCATGTCGAAAACCCACCCTAGCGCAATCGCCGCCAGATATTGAACGGCAACGCAAAAACCAGACAGAACCACGGATCTTTGGGGCGTTAACCAGTGCTTTAACATGGGATAAACCATTGATCCAATCAGCAATCCCGCGGAGCTGGCAACGCCGCAAACAGAAAGCGCATAAGCATCCAGCCGCAGATCCTCCACCACATAGGCCGTTAGCAACTGGTTCATGGGTGAAAGCACGATGTTGACGCTAACGTTCATCATTGCCAGCAGCACAAGAGCGGGTCTGCGAACAAAATAGCGCAAGCCCTCCCTGAGCGCATCCAGATAGCGCGGCTTCTCCTGTAACGGCCGTTCGTCTATCCTGGCTGGGATTAGTTTCAAAAAGCACAGGGCGAGCGTTGCTAGCACGAACAGCGTTCCATCCACCAGCAACGCCCCGCCCCC
>JALEIQ010000167.1 GCA_022769795.1 Clostridiales bacterium | reverse complement strand
CGCAGGAAGAAAAAGCAGGGCGGCGGCGGAGGGGCTGCCTGGAAAACGCTGATTGCCCTGGCGTTGATTGGCGGCGTGGCATGGTACTTTTTGAAGGATATGGTGGTTGACACACGGCAGAGCACAGCCGTGATTGAGATGGGAACGCTGGGAACCTCCTATACGGGCGACGCGCTCATTGTGCGCAACGAAACCGCGTATGATGAGGAGGGCGTGCAGTACATCGATTATGTGGCGCAGGAGGGTAGCGTGGTGTACCGCGGCGACGTGGTTTGCTATGTGTATTCCACGGGATACAGCACCAAGGAAATGACCACCCTTCAGGATTGCCGCGACCAGATTAAGACGTACCAGCAGACGCTGCTGAAAAGCGAAACCAACTTTGATCAGAAGATGATCCGCTTGGAGAGCGATGTTGTGGAGCGCGGGCTGGAGGTGCGCAGCCTTGTGCAGGGCGCGCGGGGAAACCTGATCAATCAGGAGCGCATACTGAAAACAGCCATTACGCAGCGGCAAAGCTATTTTCGCAGCAAGTATTCCAGCGACATGCGCCTAAACCGCCTCTATGACGACGAAAGCAACCAGCAGCGCCGCATCGATAGCTGGATTAACCAGACCGTGGCCACGCAGGAGAGCATTGTAAGCTTTTATACCGACGGCTTTGAATACGCGCTTACGCCTACGGAGTACGAAAAGTATACGCCCTCCCAGGTACGGGCTATGATTAACGGCGAAAAGCCCCAAACCTCCACGGCGGCGCGCGGGCGTACCAACCTGTACCGTTTGGTTAAGCAAAACAACTACGCGGTGCTCATGCTGGTGCGCAACACCAACTGGAACCCCGTGGAGGGAACCACCTACAAGCTGGTGCTGGAGCAGTTTTCCAACACGGTGGTGGACGCACAGGTGCTCTCCTTCACGCGCTCGGGCGGCGAGCTGCTTTTGCGCCTTGCCGTTATTGGCGACGTGCGGGACGTGCTGTACATGCGCACCTGTCAGGCGCAGCTGGGCGAATATGTGGATTGCTTACAAGTGCCAGAGGGAGCTTTGTACACGCAGAACAACGCTACCGGCGTAGTGGTGATGACGGCGGATAACCAGGTGTTCATTCCGGTCACGGTATTGCGTCAGGAGGGCGGAAAGGCGTATATTTCCCCCATTCAAACGGGCGTGCTCACGGCCGGGCAGACCGTGCGACTTTTCAAATAGCGAAAGGCGCGGGTGACGAAATATGTACGAGGAAATGCGGAAAAGCGCTCAAAATCAAGGAAAACCAACGCTTTTAGACGATGTGGAGCCGGATTTGCTGGGCAGGAACGTGTCGAAGGTTTTGGAGAATCTATCTAAAAATACGTACAAAAATTCTCCACCTGCGAAGCTCATCGCCGTTACCAAGACGGTTTCACCAGAGGTAATTAACGAGTTAAAGCCCTTAAAAATCCTGGATATCGGCGAAAATCGGGCCCAGGTAGCCCTGCCCAAGCTGCCAAAAATCGCGCCGGAATTTCGTTTGCACTGGATTGGAAGGTTGCAAACCAACAAAGTGAAAGGTATAATAGACCATGTGTGTATGCTGCATACCCTTGACCGTATGGCGCTTGCGCAGGAAGTGGAGCGCCGTGCGGGCGAGCGTGGGCTGGTACTGCCCGCGCTGGTGCAGGTAAACATCGCGCGGGAGCCACAAAAGGGCGGTATGCCGGTGGAGGAAGTGCCCGCGTTTTTGCGGCAGATGCGCGATTTTCCAAACATCCATGTGAAGGGGCTTATGAGCATTATGCCCCTGGGCGCGCCGGAGGATGTTCTTCAGGAGCTGTTTCGCGGCATGCGCACGCTGTTTGAGCATATGCGTGACGAGGCCGTTCAAAACGTGGATATGCAGGAGCTGTCCATGGGCATGTCCAATGATTATGTGATTGCTGCGCGCGAGGGCGCTACGATGGTGCGAATCGGCACGGCGTTATATCGCCGGGATTGACCGCTTCGTCATAGGGGGTTCGTCAATTTGGGAATCTTTCGCATGGTCGGGGAATGGCTGACGGAAAAAAGCGACCGCTTTATTCGCGGTGAAGGCGAGGGCGCTGGCGGCTATTATGGCTCCAGAGAGGCCGAGCAGGCGTACGGCGGTATGGGCCAGCCCGTGGAGGGCGTGGAAAACCAGGATGGGGAGGAAACGCCCCGCAAGCCGCTGGATCCCTTTGGATATGGCGAAGGGGATTACGGCGGACGCGTACCCTACCGCAGCCGCTACGAATTGGAGCGCGAGGCACAGCAGGCCGCAAAGCAGCCCGAGCCTCAGCCGCAGATGCAGCAACCTGCGATGCAGCAGCCTCCCCAGGCGCAGCAGCAGGGCATGTATCAGCAGCAGGCCTACGCGCAGTCGGCCAGCAACGTGGTGCCCTTTCCCGGCATGCAGCGCAGCGCGGACGGCTCGGTATATGCGCATGTGGAGTACATTGTGCTTTTGCGCAGCCGCAATGAGTGCAAGGACGTAATTGCCTATATCAAGGCCAACGCATCCGTGTTCCTCAACATGGAGTTTATCGCCAGCGACAGCGAACGCCAGCGTTGCGTGGATATGCTCAGCGGTGCCGCTTACACCCTTGGCTGCGCGCTCAACAAGATTTCTCCGCGCGGAATCTACCTGATTTCCTCGCCCTCGGTGCGGGTGGTGCTGGATCCCGCGATGCAGAAATTTACCGCCGCGCCGGAGGCTCAGGGCTTTGTAAGGCAGCGGTATGACGGTGAGAGCTACCGCGGCGGCTACGGCTATCAGCAGCAGCCCGCGCAGGAGCCTCAGCAGCCGGTGAGCGGCTTTTCCTCCGGCTCGCCCACAACGCGCTTTCAGGCGCAGGGCACGCAGCGCATGCCCGCGAGCTTTGGCAGCATGATGGCGGGCAGCGCCACGGGAATGTACGCCCCGGCAAGCGGGGCAACAGGCCGCTACGCGGCTGCGCAGCAGTAAGGAGCTGATAGGATGATTTCGGCCCTGTTGGGAATTGTGGGCTGGGTGCTGAACCTGCTTAGCTTTGCGTTGCTCATTTACTGTGTGATGAGCTTTGTGATGCCGCAAAGCGATATCATGCGCAAGGCGGCGGGCTATGTGGAGCCGGTTTTGCGCCCCTTCCGGGAGCTGCTGTATAAGTATTTTCCAAAGCTTAGAA
>JALEIQ010000139.1 GCA_022769795.1 Clostridiales bacterium | reverse complement strand
GTATTCGCTGCAAATTTATTTTGACTTTTCCGGCTATTCTGATATGGCCATCGGCATGGGCAGGATTTTTGGCTTCCACTACGCCGAAAACTTCAACTATCCCTACATGAGCAGGAGCGTCGCGGAATTCTGGCGCAGGTGGCATATCTCGCTGGGAACCTTCTTCCGCGAGTACCTCTATATTCCCATGGGCGGCAACCGCTGCTCCAAGCCGCGCCAGCTTTTCAACCTGCTGGTGGTATGGGGCCTTACCGGCCTATGGCATGGGGCCAGCCTCAACTTTGTGCTGTGGGGGCTGTACTTCTTTGCGTTGCTGGCGTTGGAGCGGTTTGTGCTCAGGCCCGTCCTGCCCAGGCTGCCCGCGCTTTTGAGAGGCGTGGGCACGTACGCGCTGGTGCTGGTAGGCTGGGTGATTTTTTCCTTTACGGATACGGCGGAGATGGCTGCGTACCTGCAATCTCTGGTGGGAATTGGGCCAAACGGCGCGCTGCCGCTGATTACGCCGGAATTATGGATTGTGCTCAACCAGTATTCCTGGTATCCGCTGCTTGCGTTTGCCGCCGCCTTCCCGCTGTCGCGCGCCATCCGCACGGATGTGCTGGAGCGGCTTGAACCGCTGCATACGCTGTGGCTGACGGCGGTTTTCGCGGCTTCCGTGCTCATGATTGTGGGGCAGAGCTATAACCCATTCATTTATTTCCGGTTCTAGGAGGCGAGGATATGAAGCAACGCCGTCGCGGCGCTTTTCTGGCGGCCCTGTGGTGGCTCGTCGGTTGCCTTTGCCTGGGCGTGCTGCTGCTTTTGCTGGCGCCGCGCCAGGAGCGGTTTTCCGAGCAGGAAAACCGCATGCTTGCGGGCTTTCCGTCCTTCAGCAGGGAAACGCTGGCAAGCGGCGCGTTCTTCACCGGCGTGGAGGACTATCTCTCCGACGGCTTCTTTGCGCGCGCGGATGTGATAGAGGCCGCCGAGGCCTCGCTTGAGCTGTTTAACCATCAAACCGAGGAACAGCGCCAAATACAGCAGGAGGCTGAAACCAACGCGCTACTGGCCGCCGACGCGGACGGGTCGCTTTGGGAGGAGGAGATGGCTGAGGAGGCGAGGGAGGAGGCCGAGCCCCAGGAGGACGGGCCTACCCGGCCCGCGCCATCGGCTGCGCCTTCGGTCACACCTTCGGCCACGCCTGCCGCTTCGCCGACGGCTGCGCCTTCGGTCACGGCTTCGGCCACGCCTGCCGCTTCGCCGACGGCTGTGCCTTCGGTCGCGGCTTCGGCAGCACCGTCCGCCGCCGCGGTCATGCCTGCCGCTTCGCCGTCGGCTATCCCTTCGGCCACGCCTACCGCCGCACCCACGCCAAGGGTGATCGTCCCGCTTGCGGAAAACGAATCCTACCGGCTGGAGCTGCTCGAGAGCGAAACCGAGGCCAGCAGGATCTATGAATATTCCGCGGCGAACGTGATGACCTTTGCCAAAACCCTCAATTATCTAAAGGCGCTGCTGCCCGATGGGGGAGAGGTGCATTATTTACAGCCGCCCGTGGCGGAGGTTGGGCGCAGGCTGTCCGTGCGAACCTCCCGCTATATTGGCTGGCGCAGCGCCATGGAGGACGCGCTGGCCACCCAGGTGACGGACGGGGTGCATATCTACAACGTTCCGGAAATCCTGAACGGCCCGCTGACGGATAAGCAGGATATTTACTATTATACCGATCATCACTGGACGCCGCTTGGGGCCTGGTACGCGGTTGAGGCTATTATGCGGGAGCGCGGCTATCCGGCTGTTGCTTATGACGCTTACGAGTACCAAAGCCGCATCATGCGGCGCGACCAGGTGGGCCGCGAGGACTGGCTGCACTTCCTTTATCCGCTGGCCCCCACGCACAGCTATGTGCTTACCAACCTCACCAACGAAACGGAAATCCCCTTCATGAATTACAAATCCACCACGTATACCGGCTATATCAATAACACCCGCACGCCGTGGCGCAGGTTTACAAGCGGCTATGGCTCCCAGCGCAGGGCGCTGCTCATCAGCGATTCGTTCGGCAACGTGTTCCTGCCCTATTTGCTGCCCTATTATGGGGAGGTGCATATGACCGACCTGCGCGCCAGCTATTTCAAGGAGTCCGAGGCGGGCGGAACCTTTGCGGAATTACTGAAATACCATCAAATCGACGATATCTACGTTGTGCTTTCCACCAGCAACGGCATTAACTCCAAGAACAGTCTGGAGGTCATGTGGAACACCATAACAGCCGGAGGTGGGCAGTCATGAGCGAAAAAAACGCGAACGCGCGCTTTGTGCGCGTGGCGGTGGCGCTATCGCTGGCGGCCGCGGTGCTGCTGGTGGCGGGCATATGGCTGTATGTGAACGGGCAGCCGCAAAGGCTGCGCGTCCAGGCGCGGGACGCGGCCTTTGCGCGCGATTACGCGCGGACGCAGGAATGCCTGGACCAGCTTGAGGCCCATACCGACGAAACCGCGTATTACGACGCCGTTTTGCAGGCGGCGGAAATCGCGGATTACAACGGCGATTACGGCCAGGCGCAGGAGCTGCTTGCGCAGATGTCGGAATGCGGCGACGAGGAGATTCGCGCCCGGGCGGAGGAGCTTGCTCAGACCTGCGCCTATCATGAGGCGCTGAAGCTGTATGAGGAAGGCGAGTATGCCAAGGCCGCGCGCGCGGCGGCCAGCGTGCGCCAGTACGAGCCTGCCCTGGCGCTGTATCAGGCGGCGGAGAGCGCCTACCAGGCCAGCCTGCCCACACCCGCGCCCACACCCACGGCCACACCCACGGCCACGCCTGCGCCCACGGCCACGCCTGCGCCCACGGCCACGCTCGCTCCCGCGCCTGCCGCCGAGCCCACAAGCGCGCCCGTGCAGACCGTAGCCGCGCCCGCCGCGCCGGTTTTGTGGGCGGAGGGCCGCGTTGCCACCGGCTTTGCGCACACCGTGGTTTTGCTAGATGATGGCACGGTGCGCGCCTTTGGGGATAATACCTACGGCCAAACGGAGGTAGACGGCTGGCACGATGTGACGGCTGTTGCCGCCGGGGCCTATCATACCCTGGGGCTGACCGCGGACGGGCGGGTGCTTGCCTGCGGCGATAACGCCTATGCGCAGGCCGACGCGGCCCTGTTCAGCGGGGTAAAGGTCATTGCCGCGGGCGATTATGATTCCTTCCTGCTGCTTTCCACGGGTGAGGTGCTTTGCACAGGCTATCACAGCTATGCCTTTTTGGAGGGGCTTTCAGGCGTAAACGGCCTTTGGGCGGGCAGCTACGGCCTGGTTGTGGAAACTGCCGATGGGCTGCGTGCGTCGCATAGCGGCCTTGCGCCGGACACGCGGTGCGTATCCGTGGCCGTTTCGCGCGGCTATTCCGTCGGCGTGGACGCGGAAGGCCGCGCCGTTGCCACCACGGAGCTGATTCCCCAATGGACGGACGTGGCCCGCGTCAGCGCCGGCGAAAACGCGGCCCTTGCCCTGACGAAGGACGGGCGGGTGCTGGCGCATGTGTTTGACAAGGCCTGTCAGTGCCGTTTTGACTTTGACCAGCCCGTGCTGGCGTTGAGCGCGGGCCCGAATCACTATGCCTTTGTGCTGGCGGACGGCACGCTGGAAATCCGCTATGCAAGCGGGCAGACGGAACGTTATTCTTTATAAAGAAGCGCTGTGGCGCGGAGATTTGGGGCTCTGCCCCAAACCCCGGCAGGGGGTTAACCCCCTGCACCCCGTGAATTGCCCGCGCATTGCGCGGGCAAACAGACTTTCGACTTCATAGATACGCAAAAAGCCGCAGCGCCAGCCCAAACGGGCTGGCGCATCTCTTGATTGGGAACACTGCGGCGTAAGGTTTTTGGGGCTCCGCCCCAAACCCCGGCAGGGGACCAGTCCCCTGCACCCCATAATTTGTCCCCCGCGTTAAGCGCTGATGGAGGGTTCCTTCTTTTGCGGAATTGCAACGTTTTGGGGCTTGGGCACGTGGAACTCGCAGCCCTCGTTATAATACACCTTTTCCGGCGGGGTTTCCAGCTCCTCGGGGTGGCGCAGGCAGTGCTTCATCACCGCAAACAGCTTGGCGAACACCGCGCCGCCGCATACGCGCTCGTCCACGGTAACGCCCACAGGTAGCGTGCATTTGCGAATCACATTGCCGCCCACGTCCACGCCATAGCCGCGCTGAGGCGTGCCCAGCGCGAAGAACGCGCTGGTATTGCCAAAATTATAGATGTGATGGTACACGCGCATCAGCCCAATGGAAGCGTTGTTGGTGATAAACATGCTGGTATGGAAGGGCAACGTGTCCAGCAGCGCCTTAGGCACCAGGCCGTAGCGATCCAAAAGCCGCACAAGCGCCACAAAGACGGTTGCCACGCCGGGCACCAGCAGAACGCCCTTGGCCAGCTTCAGCGCAACGCCTGCGGTTTCCGGCTTGCGGTTTTTTTCGATGGTTTCCTTCACGCGCGCGCTCACATCATAGATGGTGTCGCTGGGGTCAAAGAAAATCTTGACGGCGTTTTCCTCAATGCTGCCATCCTCGGTATCCATCAGCAGGGTAAAGCTGGTGGTAAGCTCCTTGCGGTTGTAAAACTGCTTGTTCATAATGAAGCGGTTTACCTCCGGCACCTGGGAAACCCCGCGAACAAAGCTGGCGATCAAAATTTCCATAAAGGTAATTTTGACGCCCTCGCGGCTTTTTTGCGCGATGTAGCGCATCAGGGGTTCGTATTCCACATCGTAATCCAGGAATACCTGCGCGTCACAGCGCATGGGCATCAGGTACGGGGAGATCTGCACGATGGGATCCACATCGCGCACTCGCCTGCCTTCCGGGCGGCGTCCAAACATGGCGTTCCTTCCTTTCTGTCGCGCGGCATACGGGGCCGCGCCTGTACTGGGTTGGGCGCGGCCATGCGTAATGGAAGCGAATAATGACGGTATAGATGAAAAAAGCGATAGGCGGATACGGCCGCGCATACCCACCCCATTTTAGACCACAGGGTGGGAAGAAGTCAAGGATGGATGACGGATGGATTATGGATAACTGTTTTAAACGCTGAAAAAATCAATTTGAAAATATGGTAACATAGCGCGTTTCATATACAGGGATGTAATACCCCGCCAGCTCGTCGTAGGCGTCCAGCTGATCGAGATTGCCCAGCAGCATCAAAGCATAGTCCGTATCCTGCTCAAACGCCGCCTTGCCCCCGGGCAGGCAGATCACGTTTCCATACATTTCCGCGATAAAACGATCCTCATCGGCCCAGTCCGTCATAGGCTCGCCCGTTTTGTCCGTTTCATTAATACTGGATATACATATGCGTGCCGACGTAATCCTCGCGGGTGAGCGTTTCCATCATCGCCACCTGGTAATGATGCGGGTTTTCAGCCGTGGCGATGGTTACGCAATCAGCCGCGATACCCGTTACGCACAGTGCCGCAATCAGGCCGGTGAGCGCGCCGCGCCAAAGCCGCGCCCGCCCCTGAAAGCAGGCGCTCCAAAGAACCTGCACCATCAGCCCCAGCAGCACGGCCAGCGCCGTATAGCTTGAGAAAATATACCAGAATTTTTTGAAGCCGGAAAATGAAAACAGGATGGGCGGCACAAGCAGCCAAAGCAGGCAGCCAGTCACGTGGGAGCGAGTTTGGGAGGGGAGCTTGCGCTTTTCCCCAACGAACTTGAAGCACGCATATGCGGCGGCGCATAGCGCTGCGCCCGTCATAAACCGGGGGTCGCAAAGCAGGTGGCGGAAGTACGCAAGCGGCCCTTCCGTATCGGCGGAAAGCATGCGCGCCGTAATATCCACGCTCACCGTGCCTCCAAGGAAGGCCATGCCGTCGCGCATGTACCTGGCAATCGCCCAGGGCAGCACCGGCACAAACCCGCACGCGAGCAGCAGCACGGCCCTTTTCCAGGTAAGCTCCCTCAAGCGCCGCGCGCACAGCAGGTACAGCAGGCAGATTGCCGGAATGCACAGCGCGTGCCAGCTTTTGGTCATAAAGGCCAAAGCGAAGCATAGCGCGCTGCCATAGAACCAGCGGAAGTCATGATCGCTGTTGAGCATGCACAGCATGGACGCGGTAAAAAACAATTGGTAGAGCGCGTCCGGATCGCCGTTGCGGGAGTAATGCCCCGCGATAAGCACGTTGACGGCGGCAAGGCAGGCGGTAAACGTCAGCGATGCGGCGGAGCCGTGATCCCTTTTCAGCCATAGCGCGCCTATTGCCAGCATCAGCAGGCTCGCCAGCGCGCTGGGCAGGCGCACCGCCTCCAGGGTAAAGCCGAACAGCTTGAAGCTTAGCGCGATTGCCCACATGCTTAGCGGCGGCTTCAGGTTAAAATAATCGGCTTTTCCAAAATACGTATTTACAAGATAATCGTCGTTGACAACCATCTCATAGGCGTTTACGGCGTGGCGCAGCTCGTCGTACATTTCAACCCAGGCGGATTCCAGATTGGCAAACAGCAAGAAGCCCGCCGAAGCAAGCAACATGATAAGAACGGCGCCGTATGCCGCGGCGCAGAGCAGCCGCCTGCGTTTTGAGGGCTGTGTTCTTTGAACCTGCACGCTTATTCCTCCTACAATACACCATTTTGAGAGAGTATAGCATCCAGACACGCGGCCTGTCAATGCGTGGAAGAAATGGCATGCGGCGGAATTAAAAAGGGCGGGACAGCCATCCCCGCGCGAGCGGCTATGCTCTTGCTCGCGCGCCCGCGTTAAGGCGGTCAACCAGCGCGCACACCTGGCTCAAATCGCTCAGGCGGTGGTTTACCACACCGGCCAGGCCGTTGTTGTAGGGCAGCAGGTCGGGAACCATCACGCTTACGCAGCCTGCGGCGGTCAGGCTGCGCAGGCCGTTCTGGCTGTCCTCCACGCCCAGGCAGTCGCCGGGCGCAAGGCCCAGCCTGCGCGCCGCCTCCAGATAGATATCCGGCGCGGGCTTGCTGCGCCCGCCCTCCGCGCCGCATACCATCGCGTCAAAGGCGTTTTGAAGCAGCGGTATCTTTTCAAAGTAGCCCTCCACCACGGGACGTGCGGTGCTGGTGGCCAGCGCCGTGCGTATGCCCCGCGCCTTCAGGCCCTCTATACATGCCCGAAGCCCGGGCTTGGGCGGCAGACCTTCGCGCTGGGCGATGGACAGCAGCTCGTGGTGAAATTCCTCCGAAAGCTCAAAAAACGGAAAATCCTCCCCAAAGGTGCGGGATAAAATCTCCTGGCCGCGCTGCGTGGTGCAGCCAAGCACGCTGATGTACAGCTCCCGCGTAAAGGCATACCCCCGGCGCGCGCAGAGCCTGATCATAATCTCCAGCCCCAGCCTTTCGGTGTCCAGCAGCACGCCGTCCATATCAAACAAAACGCCCCGAATCATGGCTTCCTCATTTATCCTCCTTTAGGCCCGCTTGCCGCCCGCGGCCTTGCTGAGAAGCTGAACCGTGCGCGGCGTAACGAGGGTATAGACCGCCGCCATCACGATGGAGCTTGCAAACCTAAGCGCGATGGAGCCCACGGTGAGCGCCACCGGATAATGGAAAATCAGCCCGTCCACCCACAGGGCCACGGTGTTGAGCGCCGTAACCACCAGGCTGCTTGCCAGCACGATACCCGCCGTCTGCTTCAGGCTGAGGCGGAAGCCGTGCTTTTGCGCGTAGAGGCCCACAATCAGGCCGCGCGCCATGCCGGGCAAAATCCACATGAGCGTTGTTACGCTAAGCCCATAGGTGAGCAGCTGGTTGAGCAGCCCGCCCAGCGCGCCCACGGTGAGGCCGTCCGCCCAGCCATACAAAAGCGCGGATATCAGAATGGGAAACGAGGCGAAGCTCAGCTTCAATACCCCCAGATTGGCGGAGTACAGGCTTAGTACCACATAGATAGCGATTAGCACGGCGTTGGTTACCAGGCGGCGCGTGTTCATGTTCATGGCAATCCCTCCTGTTTGTTCATCAGTCCCCGCAATAGATCTCCATACCGGCGCACAGCCCGTCCACAGCCGCGGACACGATGCCCCCCGCGTAGCCCGCGCCCTCGCCAAGAGGATACAGGCCGGCGATGGGGCTTTCGCGTCGCGCGTTGCGCAAAAGCCGCACAGGCGCCGAGGAACGTGTTTCCGGCCCGGTGAGAAGCGCGTCCGGACAGTCGAAGCCGCTTAGACGCTGGCCCAGCTTGGGCAAGGCTAGGCAAAGATTTTGGATGATGAAGTCCGGCAGGCAGCTTCTCAGGTCACCCAGGGCCACGCCGGGGCGGTAGGTGGGGGTAACGCCGCCAAAGTGGGTGCTTGGGCGGCCCTCCAGCAAATCCCCCACGCGCTGGCAGGGCGCTTTCAGCGAGCCGGAAAACGCATAAGCCGCCCGCTCGATGCGGCGCTGCAATTCCATGCCCGCCAGGGGGTGATCGCCGCCAAAATCCCTGGGCGCGACGCCCACAAGCACGGCGGCGTTGGCGTTGCGGCCGTTGCGGGCATGCAGGCTCATGCCGTTTACGTTGATTCCCCCGGCCTCGCTGGAGGCGTTGATGACCTGGCCGCCGGGGCACATGCAAAAGGTGTACACGCCGCGCCCGTCCGGCGTGGGCACGTTCAGCTTGTATTCCGCGGGCGGCAGCGCCGGATGCCCCGCCGAGGGGCCGTACTGCGCCCGGTCGATCTCGCGCTGCAAATGCTCGATGCGCACGCCTATGGCAAAGGGCTTCTGCTGCATGGGCAGGCCCAGCGCGCACAGCCATTCGTAGGTGTCGCGGGCGCTGTGGCCTATGGCCAGGCATACCGTGTCGCAGGCGATTTCCTCCTCCCGCCCGTCCACGGTAAGGCGCGCGGCGCGCACCCTTCCATCCTTGATGGAAAGGCCGGTGAGCTTGGCGCCAAAGCGCGCCTCGCCGCCCAGACCGGTCAGCCGAAGGCGAACCTGCCCCAGCACGCGCCTGAGCTCGTCCGTTCCGACATGCGGGCGCTGCGCGGTAAGAATCTCCTCCGGCGCGCCGCAGCGGGTTAGCGTGCCCAGCACCGTGCGGATGTGCGGGCTGTTGAGCCCGCAGGTGAGCTTGCCGTCGCTGAACGCGCCCGCCCCGCCCTCGCCAAACAGCACGTTGCTCTCCGGCAGCAGAAGGCCGGTTTTCTCCAGGGCCTCCACATCGCGCGCGCGCTCCTCCACGGGCCGCCCGCGCTCCACCAAAATGGGCCGCGCGCCGCGCACGGCAAGCGCCAGCGCGCAAAACAGCCCCGCCGGGCCCGCGCCCACCACGAGGGGACGCGGCCTGTCTGCGGGCCAGGGAGGCAGGGAAAGCGAAAACACATCCGGCGTTTCGGCCTTGGGGCTGCCCGCGAGCACCGCAACCTGATTGGGCTTGAAGCGCTGCGCGATGCGCGCCTCCTCCCGATCGTCCGCGCCGGTAAGCGTTACGTCCGCCGTAAGGGAAAAGCGCACCCCTCCATGCCCGCGCGCGTCCACGCTGCGCTTTACCAGCTTTACCTGCGCAACGCGGCTCTCCGCCACGCGCAGCCGCTGGGCGCATAGCCGCCTGAGCGCCGCGCCGTCAAAGATGAGCGCGTCGTCCGGCGTTAAAACCAACTGATGCAGCCTTAGCATGCCAAGCGTTCCCTCCCCCCAGCGGTTTGGTATTGAACGCGCCTATGGTATCATAACCCGCGCGGCTTTACAATAGATAAACAGGTGGACGAAAGGACAGGCGCGGCGAAGAAGGGCTTACCGGGCGGAAGGAGGAAGCGCGCGCCGCCGCGCAGACCGGCTTTTGAGGCGCTCCTGCTGGAAAATCGAATTTGCCAAAAACCATCGACAAATGCGCAGATATGGATATAATATAGGGTTGAGGCTCTTTGGGCCTTGCGAAACATTCGTGATATCCAGACTGAACCCCTGGGAGGTGTCGGAGGGCCGCAGACCCGCAACCTCAATCGTCGTCACGGGCACTACCGTGCCCATGACTCGTTTCGGTTGACTCCTTCGGTTCGCTTTGGGCTTCGCCCAAGGCCCCGCAGGGGCCATGCTTACCTGCGTCCCC
>JALEIQ010000087.1 GCA_022769795.1 Clostridiales bacterium | reverse complement strand
TTGTAACGGCGCTGCATATGGGCGTGGCGGGCGTGGCGTGGGCTACCTTCCTATGCCAGGGCGTAAGCTGCGTGCTGGCGCTGCTTTCGCTTTTTAAGGCGCTTGCCAAAATACCCAGCGTGGAAAAACCGGGGTGGTTTTCCAAACCGATTTTGCGCAGCCTGATTAAGATCGCGCTGCCAAGCACCTTGCAGCAATGCTTTATTTCCGTAGGCAATATTTTGATTCAAAGCATCATTAACAGCTTTGGCACAAGCGCCATTGCGGGCTATGCCGCGGCGATTAAATTCAACAACTTTGCCGTGACCAGCTTTAGCACGATGGGCAATGGCATGAGTAACTTCACCGCGCAAAACCTTGGCGCGGGCAAACCTGAACGCGTGCGCGAGGGCTACCGCGGCTGCCTGAAGATGATGGCGGTCATTGTGGCAGTGTTTGCGGCCACGTATCTATGCGCGGGAGAATATGTAATACGGCTGTTCCTGAATGCCGAAAATATGCGTGCGCTTGAAATCGGCACGCAGTTTTTGCGCATTGTGTCGCCCTTCTATTTTGTGGTGGCGATCAAGCTGGCTACGGATGGCGTGCTGCGCGGCGCGGGCTGCATGGGCGAGTTTACCACCGACACGCTGGTGGATTTGGCCATGCGCGTGGCGCTTTCCTTCATCTTTGCAGCGCCCTTTGGGCTGACGGGCGTTTGGTGGAGCTGGCCCGTTAGCTGGGCCGTGGCGACGGTGCTTGCGGTGCTGTTTTACAGGCGCGGCAGATGGGCCAAGCAGGCAGGAGCGGTAAAGTAAGCAAAGACCCTGAAAAAGGGAATTTGCGGAATTGCGCAATAACGAACCGGTTCCAAGGCGGCGTTTGGAACCGGTTTGTTATTGATTTGCACCCAAGTGTTGATATTGAATAGAATTTGTGCTTTTTATGGAGTACGGTCTTTACTTGATATTCTCAAACTGCACATGATCTTCGGAGGTTGTAAGCGTGATATTGCTTGTGCTATATTCCGCTGCAATCTCTTGGAGCTTTGCCACAATATCCACTTCGGCCATTTTCAGCAGTTCCTCTGTGTCGGTTTCATTCCAAAAATCCTGTACCGCCTTCATCATGCCGCTGATTTGCCTGTCGCGCTCTCCAACGGTGATGGCCTCTTTGTCTGCAATGTGCCAAGAAAAATGGTAGTATAGAGCGCAATACCCCGACCTGCCGCCGCTGGCCCCGAACCGTGGGGGGAGCTGCTGGTAGTGCCAGGGATCGTTCTCCGTTTTTCCGGTGTAGGCACTTCGGACAGCCTGCCCGTTCTCCATGCCGGAGAGGAACACCGTCAGTTCAACAAAGGAACGCTCGTCCTCGCTTAACGGCACCTGGCAGTCGTCCCATCGGCCGTCCTCGTCGATCCGCTCCATCCGCTCATGGTCCTCGTCCGCCCAATGAAACAGAGCGGCGTTGAAGTCCGCGAGGGACATCTCCCGATAGTCCGGTGTTTTCAGAGCCAGCAGGGAGCGGTAATCGCTCTCCGTGCCGTGCGGCGTCGTGCGGTGCGCCGCCTTGTCCTCCGGCACCGCACCGTCTTCCTCCGCTGCGGACAGGGGGAAATACGCATACTCAATGGCGACGGTCAGCTCCGGGGTTTGAAAATGGGGCAGGATTCCGTCAACAAAGGTTTTGAGTTCTGCAAGCATATATTCTTCGCTTTGCAGTTGCTCTTGCATTCTGTCCAGCATCATGCTGTTCATGGCGTCCCTGACATTCACGCACGTATCGCAGTAATCCTTGACTTTGACCTTATCGGCGGCCAGAATGGTCAGCGTGTAGGTGTATTCCAGCCTTGCGTTATCCTGCCCTGTGGGGAAATCGCTCGAGGCAGCGCCGCAATAGGTGTGCGACTGCCATTTTTCCTTTGTGAGCGGCACCAGCACATAGTAGATGAACGCCGCAGTTTCATCGCTGTCCCGCAGCGCATACAGCGCCTCATCCTTAGAGAAACGGCTTAGAAGCTCGCTGTATTCTGGCGTATCTGTCATTTCCCAAACCTTGTTTTGAAACTCCGCAATCGTCATGTGCCGATAATCGTGGAATTGCAGGGCTCGCAGCATTTGGAGTTCCTCATCACTGAAAGCGGACGCAAGGACAGACGCCCCATCACCCGAAGATGTCGGATTTGAGGTGGCGAGTACATCGGACGGGGCATTTGCGGCAACGGCGCCGCTCCCTGCCAGCATACCCAAACAAAGAGCAATTACAAGAAAGCCAACCATGCTTTTTTTCATAATTCAGGCACTCCTTTCTGTACCCATCTTGAGTACACCATAAAAATACCTTCCTTGTTTGTATTGACTTTGAATTGAATATGTTTTTTCCTTGGATACAAAAAGTTGGCGGCAGGTATGACCCTGTCGCTGGTTGCAAAAGAAACAGATTAAAAAGATACCTTTGTAAGCACTCCTTGTATCGTATTGACTATCTCAATTTCTGCACTATGCAAATCAAGAATGGTTTTGACAATATACAGCCCCAAACCGCTGCCGCCTGTTCGACGGTTGCGCGATGTATCAACACGATAAAAGGCTTCAAATAATTTCGGGATTGCTTCATCCGGGATATGGACACCTGTATTTTCCACCGAGAAGTATACCTTATCCTGCATCACCCAAAGGCGCACCGCTATTTTATTTTGAACAGGGGAATATGTAATTGCGTTGTGGATGAGATTGTCAACTGCTTTTTGCAAAAGCTGCGCGTCGCCCAACAAATATGTTTCCGGCAACAAGGATTTTTCGAGGGTCAATTCCTTTTGAGCCAATAAATCGTCAAAGGCAGCAAGCCGATCTTCAACCAGTCGGGAAAAATCGAAACGGCTCTTGGTACAGATATATCCCGGCGTTTCCAATCTTGAAACAGTCAAAAGTTCTTGTACCATCTGCTCCAAAGTGTTTGTAACCTCTAAAGATTCGGCAAGATAGGTCTGATGGTCTTTGTAACGTCCTATGCCCAACAGCATACCTTGAAGCTGGCCTTTTATAATCGTGATTGGCGTCTTTAGTTCATGGGATGCCGCGGAAAAGAAGTCTATGCGTTGCCGCTCCAACTCCCGCTCCTTGTCAATATCTGCTTGTAGCTGTTCATTGGCACTTTGCAGCTCTGACAGAGCAGACGATAGCTTTTGGGACAGCTCATTCAAACTGCCGGACAGTACGCCAATTTCATCTATGCGACGGACTGGGCACAGACCGCTGAAATCCAGCTCCGCCATTTGCTTTGAGATTTTGCTGATCCGCTTAATAGGCGTTGTCATATAGACGGTATAGAAAAAGGCCGCGACGATGGAAACAGCAAGAATCACAACGCTCAAAACAGGAATTGCTTTTTGAAGCGCCTCGATGATTTGACTTTCCTTTTCCGTGTTTTTGGCGATAAACACGGTATACTCAACATTGCTGTTAGCAAAGCAAAAACGGTATCGTGCGGTCGTTTCTACGCCGTCGAAACTGCGGAGTTCTGCGCTGTCGCTGGGGAGAATATAAAAGACAAATTCATCCTCAAATTGCGCCTCCAGCGTTTCGTTATATAGCTGAATGTCAAACTCTAACTCACTTTCAGAGAAGTCGTGATTCGGTAATTCCAGATAGGCAAGTTGGGACAACTCCTCTGCGTCCTCTAATCGGTACCTGTAGATGTAGGGTGAAAAACGGGCAATGCAGAGATAAGTCACGGCGCAGCAGGCTGCCATCAGCACAGCCGTAAGCGCAAACACCTTGACGGATAGGCTGCTCCTAATTTTCTTTATCAATTCTATATCCCACCCCTCTGATCGTTTCTATGTAGTCGGCTTCTCCAAGTTTCTTCCGTAGATTTTTGATATGCGTGTCAACAATTCTCTCGTCGCCTAAAAACTCATATTTCCACAGCATCTGGAGCAGGTTTTGCCGGGTCAAGATCCTGCCCTTATGCAAAATCAGTTCTCGCAGTATTTCAAACTCTCGCGGAGTAAGGTCAATATTTCCCCGCTCCGAATAGACCCTATATGCGCCTAAATCCAAAGTCAGTGTTTTGTACGAAAGTGTTTGCGGCGGCTCATCCTGCCTGGCTGTCCGCCGTAGGACGGCGGCGATTTTCCGTAGGAGAACCGGCATAGAAAAGGGCTTTGTGATGTAATCATCGGCCTGTAAGTCCAACCCCTTAATCTGATTTTGCTCACTGTCTAACGCAGTAAGCATGATAATCGGCACATCGGATTTTTGCCGGATCACTTCACAAACACCGTAGCCGTCAATTTTGGGGAGCATGAGGTCAAGCAATATCAGGTCAAATTGTTGCTCGGAATATTTCGCAAGTGCTTCTACGCCGTCAGCCGCCAACACAACGCTATGACCTGCGTCCTCTATGAAGTCATGCAGCAACGCCTGTATGGATAAATCGTCCTCAACAACTAAGATTTTGCTCATAAGATTTTGACCTCCTCACGCTGATTGTAACAGGCTAATTTGAATCTATTGTGTGGATTTTTACGATTTTGTATCTTCTTACGCCCGCTGCCAGAGCAGCCTATTATTTTCAAACAGGCCGTTCAGCCTGCCAGTGTCCTTTATTCACGCCGGATAGGACTCCTAAACCATAAGGAATTTGTGCCGCAACTCCTTACACGGATAGCCGCCGTACAGAAATGAGGGTTTAGCTGCCTGACCTTTTTCCCGGCATCCTTGTCGTTGCCGCTGGGGCAAACCTCCCGCTCATTCAGCCTTAGCAGCCCGATTTTGGCAGGGCTTTGGATGTAATTTCACACATTCATTTTAAAGCAAACAACGAGGGTTGGGAAGCCTCTTGGGCTCCTTTCCCTCGTTGCTTTTTGGGAACTGGTATTTTGCAACGGGCCCGCGCAATGGCTCGCTCATTCCCACTCTGCGCCCTCAAAGGCGTTTGGAAGGTGGGTGACGCCGTCGCTGGCAACGGTGATAACATCGAAGCGGATGAGATGCCCGGCATACTGCGGGTTTTCCCCCAGAAAGCAGCGCGCCGTGGCAATCATGCGCCGCCGCTTGCACGGAGTAACGGCATATTGCCCGTCCAGCGTGGTGCCGCGCTTGCGCAGCTTGACCTCCGCAAACACAAGCGCGTCCCCGTCCAGTAGGATGAGGTCAATTTCGCCGCCGCCCGCGCGGTAGCGGCGCTTCAGCAGCCGCATAGACTGCCTTTCCAGAAAATCACAGGCCGCGGCCTCGCCTAAAACGCCCTTCGCGTAGGCGCTCAGGGGCGGCTCACTCATTGGGGAAGCCTTCGTACAGGGGGAAGCGCTTCATCATGGCAACAACGTCGTTTTTCACGGCGGGGCAGGCTTCCTCGCCGCCGTCCAGCACGCGCTTGATGAAACCGGCGATAAGCGCCATGTCGTCCTCCGTCATGCCGCGGGTGGTAACGGCCGGGGTGCCTACGCGCACGCCGCTGGTAACCATGGGGCTGCGCTGTTCGCCCGGAATGGTGTTCTTGTTGACCGTAATATTGCACTGCCCCAGCAGCGCTTCCATCTCCTTGCCGGTGCGCTCGGTGTTGGTAAGATCCATCAGAAGGAGATGGTTGTCCGTGCCGCCGGATACCATTTGGATATCCAGGCTGCGGAAGGCGTTTTCCAGCGCCTTTGCGTTCAGGATGATCTGATGCTGATAGGCCTTGAAGCCGGGCTTGAGCGCCTCCTGGAAGCACACGGCCTTGGCGGCTATCACGTGCATCAGCGGCCCGCCCTGCGTACCGGGGAAGATGGCCTTGTCAATGGCCTTGGCGTACTGCTCCTTGCAAAGAATCAGGCCGCCTCGCGGGCCGCGAAGGGTTTTATGCGTGGTGGTGGTAACAAAATCGGCGTAGGGTACGGGGCTTTCGTGCTCGCCCGCCGCCACAAGGCCCGCGATGTGCGCCATATCCACCATCAGCAGCGCGCCCACCTCGTCGGCGATGCTGCGCAGCGTGGCAAAGGAAATGGCGCGCGGATAGGCGGAGGCGCCAGCCACGATCATTTTGGGCCGGTGCTCCCTGGCGAGGGAGCGCACGGCGTCATAGTCGATGCGGCCGGTGGACTCGTCCACGCCATAGGGAACAAAGTGGAAATATTTTCCGCTAATGTTCACCGGGCTGCCGTGCGTACGGTGGCCGCCGTGGGACAGGTTCATGCCAAGCACCGTATCGCCGGGGTTGAGCATGGCAAAGTAAACGGCGGTGTTGGCCTGCGCGCCGCTGTGGGGCTGCACATTGGCGTGCTCCGCGCCAAAGAGCCGCTTGGCGCGGTCGCGGGCAAGCTCCTCGGCCACGTCCACATACTGGCAGCCGCCGTAGTAGCGCTTGCCGGGATAGCCCTCGGCATATTTGTTGGTGAGCGGGGAGCCCATGGCTTCCATTACGGCAGGGGATACGAAGTTTTCGGAGGCGATAAGCTCAATATGCTCGCGTTGGCGTTGAACCTCGTCGCCGATTGCCTGAAAGAGCTCTGGATCCGTTTCCATGAGATGCTTGTAATTCATTGCTGCTCCCCCTTATAAACTGAATATAGAAAAACCGAATGCACTCAGGCTGAGCAACCCCGCAGCACATCCCAAACTGCGCTTACTGCTGCTTCCTTCCGGACCTGACAGGGTTCACGCGTTGAAATCGCACAGGACTCAACCGTCATTGTACACTCGGCCTTCCTA
>JALEIQ010000129.1 GCA_022769795.1 Clostridiales bacterium | reverse complement strand
AAAGGACTCCCACTTTTTGTCGAGGGGATGTAGCCCGTTGATTTCCTCAATATAGCCGTCGATCTGCATTTTGTTATAGTCCGTGAAAGCGATCAGATTTCCCAGCCGGTTGCTGGCGGCCAGCATAGCGGCTTCCCAAATCTGTCCCTCCTGGCTTTCTCCGTCGCCAATGCAGGTGTAGATGTAGGACGGCAGATGATCCATTTTGGCTGCAATCGCCATGCCGACCGCGCAACTGAAGCCCTGCCCGAGCGATCCGGTAGTCATGTCTATGCCGTTGGTGCGGTTCATGTCGCAGTGGCTGGGAAGGCGGGTCCCCGGCTGATTCAGCGTATCCAGCTCTTCCTTGGGGATATAGCCCTTCATCGCAAGAACCGCATACAGCGCGGGACCGCCATGCCCCTTGGACAGGATGAAACGGTCACGGTTGGGCATCTTGGAATCATCGGGATTGATGTTCATCGCATGATAGTACAAAACGGCCAGCAACTCGGCCAAATCAACCGCGCCTCCAATATGCCCCACCGTCAACTGGCCGATTTCCTTGATGGTCAGCTTTCGAATCTCCTTTGCCTTTTCCTGAAGCATTTCGCAGAGAGCCTTATCCATACCCGTTGTACTCCTCACTTTCAAATATGCCTGTCTGCTTTCGGACCCTTTTATTTGCCCAGCCATTTTGGATTGTCCATCAGCACGGGCGCTCCATCCCTTTCAACCATCAGCTTTCGAAAACCGGTGGTTTCAATCGTGGCATAATCGTGCCCCGCATCCGCCCGGTACGCAAAAAGGGTGACGAACGGCTCGTCCGGGCTTACGTTGACGCTCCTGTGCGCATAGCCTTTGGGCACATAGCCGATGCGCCCCGGCAGCATTTCTATGGCGCGGCTGTCGCCCTCTTTGTTTTCTAACAGCAGGTATCCATGGCCGCGCGTGCAGGAATAGATCTCGGCTGTGTTAAGAATGCTGTGGAAATGTCCCTTGGTAAAATAGTATTCATCGCCGATCTTTCCGGGCTGTAGAATGGAAAAACCAAAGGAAAGATCGCCGGGAGTCTGGGGAATATCCAAAGCGTGGTATTCATAGATAATGCGATCCTCTTTGGCAATTTGCGCTTCCAGCGCCTCCCCGTCAAGGAACAGGCCGCGCATCTCGCTTAGCCTGCGCTTGCCTGCCGGCGCGAGAGCGCTCCGTCCGGTCTGAAAATCAAAATCAATGCAGCAGCCTCTTGACCAGTCAAGCGCGGCCTTCTTTTCAGAATCACGCATGCTTTTTTCTCCCATCTTTCAAAGTGAAGCGCGCAGACGTTTATAGCTTGCCGTATACGTCCTTCATGGCATAATAGGTTTCGTCGAACCGTTTGACCATCGTATCATAAATCTCGCGGTACGCATCGTTGGGCAGCACTGAATCAACCGTCCAGGAGAATTTATTCACCTCGCTGAAATCCTTCAGATAGCCGCTGCCCACGCCCGCCAGCACGGCCGCGCCTACGGAGGTGGCCTCGTCGTCGTAATTGAGTGTGTTGAGCCGTATGTTCATCACATCGGAAAGAATCGTCAGATTGGTTTTGGATTTGACCAACCCGCCCATGATGGACATTTCGGGAATGGCCGCATAATCCCTCATGATATCCAGAATGACGCGCATGTTGTAGGCTATGCCTTCCACAACGCTGCGTATCATATCATTGCGGGTGTTTTCCATCTTCAGGCCGTAGAAGCCTCCCTTGGCGGACGCATCCCAGCGGGGGCAGCGCTCGCCGCATAGGTAGGGCATATAGAACAAGCCGTTGCATCCGGGCTTTGCCGCTTCGATGGCCGTGTTGATATAGGAGTAGATGCTCTCTCCGTTCTGCTTGGCAAGCAGTTCCTCGGCAGCGCACAGGTTTTCCCTCATCCATGTGTAGGAGGTTCCGGCGCATTGCATGGTGCCGTTGGTGGATATGAGGCCGGGCACGGCGTGCGCCCAGTTGACCAGCTGCATTTTATCGTCGAGGATAACATGATCGGACACATGAGCGATCCAGGCGGAAGTGCCCATACAGCAATAGGTCATGTTGCTTTTCACGCAGCCCGCGCCCAGCGCGCCGCAACCGCCGTCACCCGCGCCCATTACCACGGGCGTGCCCTTTTCAAGCCCGCATTCTTCTGCGGCCAGGCCGGTGACCTCGCCAACGATGCGGGTGCTCTCAACGGCCTCGGGGAATACCTCGCGCGGGACGCCCACAGCGTCAAGAATCCGGTCCGACCAGTCGAAGGCGTTGATGTCAAAGGCATTGGTGCCGGTTGCGTCGTTGTAATCCGTGCAGAACCTGCCGGTCAGCTTGTAAACCATGTAGTCCTTGGCCTGTAGAATTTTATAGGTGTTTTTATATACGTCGGGCTCGTGCTCCCTCAGCCATAAATACTTGGCCAATGAGTAGGAAGCGCCTGGCCTGTGGCCCGTTGTGCGGAAAAACTCCCTCGCGCCTATCTTTTCAGCGATATGCTGTTCGGCGTCCTGGGCGCGCATGTCAGCCCAGATAATGGAGTCATATAGGGGCCTGCCGTTTTCGTCCACGCACAGGCAGCCCATCATCTGACCGCTGAAAGCAATCGCAGCGATCTCTGACGGATCAATGGTTTGAATCAGCTCTTTGGTGGAAGAACAGACGGCTTTCCACCAGTCCTCGGGATTTTGCTCCGCCCAGTTTCCGTTATAGTAATGGGTGCCGTATCCGCTTACGCAGGAACGAATCAGGGTTCCATCGGTTGTAAAGAGGGTGGCTTTATTCCCGGATGTTCCTAAATCATGTGCAAGTAAATACTTAGGCATTGAAAGACGGCTCCTATCCTCTAACAGTTTATGCTCATTGGGCATTTTGTGGTTACACCATAGTATCTTTGACTGCCTTTTGTCAACCAAAACCTCTGTGAAAGCAAAAAGATTCAAAACACGCCGGTTTCGTTGAATTATTTTTCAAATAAACCGGCTCCGTTTGACTATCAAAAGGCCGTTTGTTAGAATACAGACAACGTTCTTGCACCAAACAGCAGGGCTCCTATGCGCTGTGATTTAAGAAAGAAATAGGGAGGTAGTACCATGGCCACTATGAAACGTATGATGTTGAAAAGCTACAAGCATTTTGAACCGCAGACGGTAGAAATACCCGAGCCTGGGAAGGGCGAGGTGCTTGTAAAGGTTAGCCATTTGGGCGTTTGCGGCAGCGATATTTCCGCTTATTATGGAAAGCAGCCCTACATTCCGTTCCCAATCGTTCTGGGTCATGAGCTAAGCGGCTATGTGGAAAAGGTTGGTCCGGATACCGAGGCGCTCCCCGTAGGCACGCGCGTAACCGTACTGCCGCATGTGCCGTGCAGAAGCTGCCGTGCCTGCGCCGATCAGCGCTACAACCATTGCATGAAGCTGCTGGTTATAGGCTGCCAAACCACCGGCGCGCAGGCGGAATACCTGATCGCTCCCGCCGATATGATCTTTGAAT
>JALEIQ010000125.1 GCA_022769795.1 Clostridiales bacterium | reverse complement strand
TCCCATCCAAGCCGCTTGGCTGGCGCACCCCTCAAGCGAGCCGGAGGGCCTTCCGCCCTCCGGCGGTCTTATGCGCAGCCCCAAGCGCCTGCACCCAAGCTCTGCGCGCCATAGGCGCGCAGTCCGGGGGGTCCAGGGGGTCACCCCCTGGTGGAGATGTCTGTCCAGGTTGCGGGGGCGGTGGCGGCTTCCATCTCTTGGGGCGTCAGGCGTACGGCGCTGTTGGGCGTGCCAGCGGCGGGGTATACCGTGTCAAACCGCTTGAGCGATATGTCCAGATAGACCTTCGTACCCTCGGGGGCCAGGAAGGGGCATACGCCGCCCACGGGAAAGCCCGTGCGCGCGGCCACCTCGTCCGGGGTAAGCATTTTGGCTTTCTGATGGAAAACGGCCTTGAACTTTTGGTTGTCCACGCGCACATCTCCCGCCAGCACAATCAGCGCCACGCCGCCGTCCACCAAAAAGCTCATGGTTTTGGCAATGCGGCAGGGCTCGCAGCCCACGGCATGCGCGGCCAGCTCCACCGTGGCGCTGGACTCGTCAAACTCCTTCACACGGTCATGCAGGCCGCAGGCTTCCAGATGCGTTTTGATTTCCTCGATCGACACAAAAAATCCTCCTTGCTATGGGCAATGCCCGCCGCCCTACTGCGCCCGAACAATATCCAGGGCTGGCAGGCGGCTGGGCCCGTCGTATAAGCGATTGTAGCGCATCTCGTTCATTCGCTTTAATACATCCGGCGGCTCCTGCTCGCTCCAAAGCGTAAACGCGCCTTCGCTATTCATGTAGCCGTCAACCGTTACGATTGGATATTGCGGCATTATGTCCAGAAGCCATTTGTCATAGGCGGTCATGGGCAGCCCGCCCTTTTGCAGCAGAAGGGCTTGCAAATAGTTGATGCTAATACCCTCCACATGCTCCGCCTCAATGGGGTAGTTCGCCCAGATCAGGAACGGCGTAATGTACGGCGTGAGCCGTTGTTCAATAGAAGATAGGCTTTCCTTCTTTGCAAAGTCCGTCATCTGTATGTTGGGCTGATGATCGCCAAAAATCAAAATCAGGACAGGCTCCTTTTGGCCCTCAAAATAGGTAATCAGTTCTTCAAACGCCTGATCGGAAGCATGTACACAGGTCAGGTATTGCGAAAGCTGCGCGGTATCGCCGCCGTTTTCCACCGTTATGCTATTGGCCACTCCCCACTCGGTATAGGAGCTATGATTTTGCATGGTTACGTTAAACACAAACAGCTTTTCTTCCGGCGGCTTGCTCTCATATAGGGAAATGATCTTTTGAAAGCAGGTACGGTCGCTGGCATATTTGCGGAAATACTCAATGTTTTCAAAATCGCCTATGCTCAAGAACCGGTCGAATCCCAACCTGGGATAACAAACGTTTCGTTGGAAATTTGCAGGGTTTTCAGGATGCATAGCGATGGTTGCATATCCCTGCGCCTTCATCTGCCAGGCCAGCGAGGGTGTATCCTCGCGCACTGTGGCGAACAGCGGAAGCGAAAGCTGCGGCGCCTGGAGAGTGCCGGTTAGAAAGCTGTGCTCCGTGTTGCAGGTGGTGCCGCCATACACATTTACATAGATGTTGCCATAGACCACATTTTCCCTAAGCCGGTGCAGATAAGGCAGCGGATCCTGATTGGTTTGAATTTGCCACAGGCTTGTGAGATCCGCCAGGGACTCGTCCATAATAACCAATACATTGGGCTTTTCCTGCGCGCCCTCCATCAGTTCGGGAGCGAGCAGGGCGGGTACGGCATCTGCCAACGCTTGAGCCTTATATCCCTCCGGCTTGTTATTTTTCAGGTTCCATAGCTCTTTCATCAGGATGGTAAGGGTACCGTGCCTGGAATGGTAAAAATCCGCCGCATGCTCTAAGCCCGGGGTTTGAATATCAAGCGTATTGATGAAGGGCGAGCAAAGCAGGAAAGCGATTACCCCTCCTGTAACCGCCAGGCCAGCCAGCTTGCCCAGCCGCATCCCTATCGCGCGTGATTTTTCACGAGGAACCCAGGAACTCAGCCTGCATAGCAGCACGCCCACGCATGCCCAAAAAACATGATTGGCCTCCAACGGATACCGGTAATTGCCCGCCACAGCCAGCGCCGTTTCGAGGGTAAGAAGATCCATCGGCTTAAAGGTTACGCCGCGGAACTGGTAAACGCACGCATACGCATAGCCGCACACATACAAAAACCAATACGCCGCCATCGTACAAACGCGCGCATCCCACACCAGCGCCCACACAGTCATATAAACAGCAGTCGTAAGCAACAGGGCCAGTCCTAAAAACACCGGATCCTGCGGAATGGCGACCAGCCATTCCCCCTGCCAGCACATGCCCTGAAAGCACAGCGTGCCCAGCACAATTCCAACGGCCATAAAGGCTCCGCGTTGCAGGGTGGCAAAGCCCTTCTTCCGGCATTTCTTCCTATCCGGCGAAAGTAGGCTCAACAGAAGCGTTAACGCGACCGGAACCATGTAAAGTACCATGCGCTTGCGATACCATACGCCTGCCGGGGTTCGGAACGCCTGAAAGCGAATTAGTGTGACCGCTACCAGCACAAATCCGATTCCCGAAAAGATCAACCATCCCCAATAAGAGGCGGCGCGCTGCTGCCTTTTTCCCATTTGTGACTCTCCTTATCCCTTTACCTGCCCTACGGCTGCGGCGTGCCACGCATGCACACATAGCTTAACGGCAGCGACGCAACCGCCGCGCCTAGTTGAACCCATTGCCACTGGTTGGCGATAAAGCGCGCGGCCTTGCTGAGCCATTGCACCCATTTCAGCCCCATCATCATGATTTGGCCCTCGGAGGCGTCCTCAAGCGCGGCGATGGTTTCGTTTACCGCGGGCACAAGCAAGAGCATTCCCAGCGCGAGCGGCACGCCAATGACCACCATAAGGGTAACGACCTTGTTGCGCCTGAGGCAGCAGCCCAAAAGGTAGAAGATAGCCGTCCATTCGCATAGCCACAGTAGCTGCTTGGGCAGCGCGGACAGGCCGCGCGCAAGCAGCCAGCCCAGCAGCGCGTCGCCCGCAGGCGCAGCCTTGTGGTAGGAAATCAGCGCGTAGCGATCCGGCATCGCCTTGCTCAGGGCCCATACGCCCGTTGCGGACAGCGCGTTAAGCGCCAGCGTGCCCAGCAAAAACAGCGCCATGCCCGCCATCAGGGCCAGCACGTTGCTCAGCCACACGCTCAGGCGCGGCGTGCCGAAGCGGAGAAGGAACCGCGTGCGGCTGCCCGCCGCGATGAGCGCGCAGTACAGCGCAAGCGCTATGGCCGTGCCCAGGCTGGCGGAAGCGTCGCTGACGCTCACGTTATCCGCCCCGGCAAAGCCCAGGCCCAGCACGAGCACATTGCCCAAAAGCAGCCCCAGAAGCACCCAGCCGGTTAACCTGCCCAGCCAGACAACATGATACCGCATGGCTCCCGGCAGGCGGGAGCGCTTTGCCCAGCTCATATCCTCAAACCGCATCGCGCACCGCCTCCTTTTCCTCAGTCAGGAACACAAACAGCTTTTGCAGGCTCATATGCGCGGCCTGCACGCGGCCACCCTCCAAAATGCGCCACGCGTCCTCGGGCGTGTTCAGGCGCAGGTAGCGCACCAGCGAACCGGCAATTTCCTCCTCCTTGAGCACGGTCAGGCCCTGCGTTTCCTCGCGCACGCTCTCCGGCGCTCCGGACACGCTCAGGTACAGGCGCGTGAGTTCCTCCGCCGTTCCCTCGCACAGCAGCCGCCCCGCGTCGATCATCACGGCGGAATCCAGCGTGCGCGCCACCTCGTCAATCAGATGCGTGCTCAACAGGAAGGTGCGCCCCGCCTCCGCCTGATGCGCCAAAACCAGCTCGTCATAAAAGCGCTCGCGCATCACCGCGTCCAGGCCCAGGCTGGGCTCGTCAAACACGGTGAGCTCCGCGCCGCTGGCCAGGCCCACGCTTAGCAGAAGCGCCGTTTGCATGCCCCGGCTAAAGCCCTTGAGCTTTTGCGTAAGCGGCAGGCCAAAGCGCCCCGCCAGCCTGAGCGCGTATTCGCCGTCCCAGTGCGGGAACAGCCCCGCGCAAACGCTAAACAGCTCCCGCGCGTTTTTCAGGCTGCCAAAGTCCGGCGTATCGCCAATCAGGCATAGCCTGCCAAGGGCGGCGGCGCTGTCGTACACGGGCCGTCCAAACAGCTCTGCCGTACCCGCCGTTTGCCTGAGCTGCCCGCTCACGATGCGCAGAAGCGTGCTCTTGCCCGCACCGTTGCGCCCCAGCAGGCCCACAATCTGGCCCGGGGCCACGGTGAAGCTCAAGCCGTCAAGCGCCGCTTTTTTCCCAAAACGGCGCGCCAGGTTTTCCACGCGCATGGCGGGCGTTGTGTTGATGCTTTCCATTTCTTCTCCTTCCCCGGGGGATGCTCCCCCGGATACCGGGCCTGAAACATTGGCCGCGCCTAGGCGCGGCCACAGACTGTCGATAAACCCCATGGGAGGTGTCGGAGGGCCGCAGCTCTCCGACTGTAATCCGAACCCACCGCACATGTCGCTGGGTTCGGAAGCCTTGCGTAGCAAGGTTTCCTTGCAGGGTTCACCGGCCGCGCCAAAGGCGCAGGTGAACCCTGTTTCGGCGGAAAAGATCGCGCAGCGAGCTTTTTCGACGGCCTGGGAGGCGAAGCCTCCCAGGCCCCACGCTCTTACTTCACAATCAAATTGCACAGCCTGCCGGGCACAAAGATCACCTTGACGATGGCCTTGCCGCCCGCAATCTGCCGCACGTCCTCGCGCTCGGGCAGCTCCTTTTCGGCCTGCTCGCGGGTCATATCGGGCGAAACCATGATGCGGCCGCGCACCTTGCCGTTCACCTGCACGCCGATTTCCACCTCGCTGCGCTTCATGGCGGCTTCGTCGTACTTGGGCCAGGGCTCGAAGGCCAGCTCGCTGCCAAAGCCCATCTGCTCCCACATTTCCTCGCAGATGTGCGGGGCCACGGGCGAAAGCAGCAGGATGAGCGTGCGCAGCTCGTCGCGGGTGCAGCCGCCCGCGGCGTAAAACTCGTTCACAAGGCTCATCATGGCGGCGATGGCCGTGTTGTACTTCATGGCCTCGTAATCGTCGCCCACCTTTTTGATGGTTTCATGCATCAGGGGCGTAAGCGCCTTGGAGTAGCCCTTGCCATCCTTTACCATGTCCATCAGCCGCCATACGCGATCCAGGAAGCGGCGGCAGCCGCGCGCGCCGTTAGTGCTCCACGGAATGGCCTGGTCAAACGCGCCCATGAACATTTCGTATAGACGGAAGGCGTCCGCGCCCAGCTCGTTTACAATATCGTCGGGATTGATTACGTTGCCGCGGGACTTGGACATCTTTTCGTTGTTCTCGCCCAGAATCATGCCGTGGCTGGTGCGCTTCTGGTACGGCTCGGGCGCCTTTACAAGGCCCAGGTCGTGCAGGAACAGGTGCCAGAACCGGCTGTAGAGAAGGTGCAGCGTGGTATGCTCCATGCCGCCGTTGTACCAGTCCACGGGCATAAAGTAGTCTAGCGCTTCCTGGCTGGCGTATTCCTGATCGTTATGCGGGTCGCAGTAGCGCAGGAAGTACCAGCTTGAGCCCGCCCATTGGGGCATGGTTTCGGTTTCGCGCTTGGCGGGGCCGCCGCAATGCGGGCAGGTGGTATTCACCCAATCGGTCATGGCGGCCAGGGGGCTTTCGCCGCTGTCGGTGGGCTCGTAATTTTTCACATCGGGCAGCATAACGGGCAGCTCGCTCTCGGGCACGGGCACCGCGCCGCAATGTGGGCAATGCACCACGGGAATGGGCTCGCCCCAATAGCGCTGGCGGCTGAACACCCAGTCGCGCAGCTTGTAGTTCACCTTGCGCTCGCCCAGGCCCTTTTCCGTGAGCCAGTCGATGATGCGCTTCTTGGCCTCCTTCACGCGCAGGCCGTTGAGGAAGCCGCTGTTGACCATCACGCCGTCCACAATATCGGTATAGGCCTCCTTGGCGATATCTCCGCCCGCCACCACCTCGATCATGGGAATGCCAAACTTGGAAGCGAACTCCCAGTCGCGGGTATCATGCGCGGGCACGGCCATGATCGCGCCGGTGCCATAGCTCATAAGCACGTAATCGCTCACCCAAATGGGAATTTCCGTGTCGTTTACGGGGTTCACGGCGCGCAGGCCGTCAAGCTGCACGCCGGTTTTCTCCTTGGCAAGCTCGGTGCGCTCAAAATCGCTCTTTTTGGCGGCCTCGGCGCGGTAGGCCATCACCTCGTCAAAGTTGCGGATATCGTCCCTGTACTTCTCAATCATGGGATGCTCTGGGCTTACCACCATGTAGGTAGCGCCAAACAGCGTGTCCGGCCGGGTGGTGTACACGCGCAGCTTTTCATCCTTCCCGGCAATCTGGAAGTCCACCTCCGCGCCCTCGCTGCGGCCAATCCAGTTGCGCTGCTGGGTTTTTACCGCGTCGATGAAGTCCACGTGATCCAGGCCGTCCAGCAGCTTCTGGGCGTAATCGGTAATCTTGAGCATCCACTGGCTCTTTACCTTGCGCACCACCTGGCTGCCGCAGCGCTCGCACACGCCGCCCACAACCTCCTCGTTAGCCAGGCCGCACTTGCAGCCCGTGCACCAGTTGATGGGCATTTCCGCCTTATAGGCCAGGCCCTTTTCCAGCAGCTTGAGGAAAATCCACTGCGTCCATTTATAATAGCCAGGGTCGGTGGTGTTGACCTCGCGGGTGTAATCAAAGCTGAAGCCCAGGCGCTGGAGCTGCTCGCGGAAGTGATCGATGTTCTTTTTGGTCACAGCCGCGGGATGCACCTTGTTTTTGATGGCAAAATTCTCGGTGGGCAGGCCAAAGGCGTCGTAGCCGATGGGATAAAGCACGTTGTAGCCCTCCATGCGGCGCTTGCGGGCGATGATATCCAGCGCCGTGTTGGAACGGGGATGCCCCACGTGCAGGCCGTTGCCGCTGGGGTAGGGAAACTCGATCAGGCAATAATATTTGGGCTTGTCGCTTGGAAATTCGGCGTGGAACACGCCGTTTTCCTCCCAGCGCTTTTGCCACTTGGTTTCAATTTTTTCCGGGTTGTAGGCGGGTCGCTCTTGCATGAATTTTCTCTCCTTTTCGCTATGTACGGTTTCATTTATGAAATATCATCCGGGCTGATTTCGTATGCGACGGCGCTCTCAAACGCCTTCAGCTTAGGCGCGTTGGGGAAATCCCGCTCAAACTGGGCGGCGTTCTCCGCGGGTATGAACGCCAGAAGCCTGTCCGGCAGGTTTTCACGCCGGAACGCGGTTTGGGAGGTTCCCCAGCGGTATAGCCTGACGCGGCAGGGCGCGTCCGCGCCGCCCTCCTGGAACAGCAGCGGCGCTACCGTGAGCTCTCCGTCGGTAAGCTCCATCATCACATTGGCGTACCAATAGGGCGTCAGAGCATGGGTATAGCCTGCCTCCCGCATGAACCCGGCATACTCCGCGGCCGTATCCGCCAGAAAAAGATCCGTCTGGGACAGGCCGCTCCAATCGTCCATATCCCAACGGTCCACGGTGAGATAGTAAACGGTGTACGCCCCCTGGAACACGAAGCACAGGCACGCGAGCACAATCAGAAGCTTTCGCAGCGCGGATACCGCGCGTTCCCTGAGCTTTCCCAGCTCCTGCGCCAGAGTGGGGACCGCGAAGGCAACCACCGGCACATAGTATAGCTCATAGACGCGAAATCCCGACTCGAACACGAAGATCAGCGTGGAGGTTGCAAACGCGGCGGCCAGCATGGCTTTCATCAGCCTTGGGCCAACCGGCCCCTTTTCCCAGAAGCTCGCAGCCGATACGGCGAGCAGGTAGCCAAAGCTGAACAACGCCGCCGCCAGTGCTACACCGGTCGTGCCAATCAGCGGCAAATTGGAGCACCGTACCCCTGAGGCGATCAACCAGCCGTTGAATATCCTGGCGTAATGCTCCGCGTTCTCGGCGGGGTAGAACGTCGCCGCGGATGTATCCGTCATGTCATAGACCGTCATCAGCAGCTTCGTGTTAACCGCAAAGCCAATCAGGAAGCACGCGAACGAACCCGCCAGTATCCACATTAGGCGCGCCGTATCCGTCCGGGAAAAGGCGGTTTCGCCCACCAGCCTGCCGTCCTCCCAGCGGTACTTTCTCAGCAGGCCACACGCCTGCACCGCGGCAAAGGCCAGCATGGGCAGGCCCAGAATCATCATGTGGCGAATGCCGTTCAGGCCCACAAAAATCCACAGGGCCCCCAGCGCGCAGCCCGGCGCAACCGCCTCGCGCCGCGTGCCGCATTCCGTCAGCCGCAGGGTAAGCCCCAGCATCCAGAAGGCGTTAGTCAGGTAAAGGATATAATGAAGGTGATATAGCACGATGCGCGCATAGGGCACGCTGAAGGGCAGCAGCAGCAGCGCCGCCGAAACCACCCTTACGCGCCTGGAAGCGATATGCGCCCGCCTGCACAGGTACAGGAAGGCCAGCACATAAAGCCCCTGCATCAGCACCGAGCCTAAGATGCGCACCAATGACCAGTCGCCGGTAAAGTAGAAGAACAGGGAAAACACCGTGGCTAAATCCAGTGGGCGCATCTCCGTAGTAGCGTACCGATCCGTTGTGAAGGGATTATGATCTCGCGCGATGATGTGCGCATGGTTGAGAAAGTCGGACGCGTCCCCATCCAATATATGGTTTGCGACGAACACATCCATGCCCACCGTCATTACAACAACGCAGCCAAAGAAGATCCAATGCCAATTTTTTCTGATGAAACGCAGGAAAAATTTCATCTTGGGTGCCTCCTTGCTTGCCCGGCGGCTTTAATGGGCCTCCTCCAAGCCCTTGAGCATCTCAATGCCCTTATCGATGCGGCGCAGGGTTTCCTCCTTACCAATCAGGTAGGCGATCTCGGTAGCGCCGCCAGGGGTGGACGCCAGGCCGCTTAAAGCGGTGCGCACGGGCCACATCATCTGGCCGGTTTTCATTTCGTTCGCGGCGGCCAGGCCCATGAGCGCCTCCTTGAGGCTCTCCTCGCCAAAGTCCTTAAGCCCGGCCAGCACGGGACGCGCCAGCGTGAGCGCGCGCAGGGCCACGGCGGGGTCGGTTTTCATCTTCTTGTGGGTGTACAGCGCCGCGTCGTACTCCGGCAGCTCGGCCAGGAAGCGCACCTGATCGGGCACGTTGCTGAAAAGCTCCGTGCGGGTGTGCATCAGCTCGGCCAGGCGGCGGTAATCGATATTCTTGCCCGCGAGCGCCTTGTCAAACCACGGGGCGGCCATGGCCAGGTAGTCCTCAAACGGCATGCGGGTAATATACTCATGGTTGAACCACAAAAGCTTTTCGGTGTTGAAAATGGCGGGGGACTTGCTCAGCCCGCTCACATCAAAGGCCTCCACCAGCTCGTCCATGGTGAAAAATTCCTTGTCGCCGTACTTCTTTACATCCGGGCACCAGCCCAACAGGGCGATAAAATTGATAATCGCGTCCTTCACATAACCCTGGGCCAGCAAATCCTCAAAGCTGGGGTCGCCGTAGCGCTTGCTTAATTTGCGGCTCGCGTCCTTCATTACGGGGCTGAGGTGTATGTAGATGGGCGGCTGCCAGCCAAGGGCCTCATACAGCAGGTTGTACTTAGGCGCGGAGCTCAAATACTCGGTGCCGCGCATCACATGGGTGATGCCCATGAGATGGTCGTCAATCACGTTGGCAAAGTTATAGGTGGGCAGGCCGTCGGCCTTGATGAGCACATTGTCATCGAGGGTGTCGCAGGGCGCTTCCACGTGGCCGTAGAGCGCGTCGTCAAAGCTGGCCGTGCCCGTGAGGGGGATGTTTTGACGAATCACGAAGGGCTCGCCGCTTTGCATGCGGCGCATGGCCTCCTCCTTGGGAATGTGCAGGCAGTGCTTATCGTACTTCCACTGCTCGCCGCGAGCCGTGGCCGCGTCGCGCCGGGCCTGCAGCTCCTCCTTTGTGCAAAAGCAGGGGTAGGCCGCGCCGCTTTCCACCAGGCGCATGGCGTAGGGCATATAGGTGTCCCGGCGCTGGGTTTGAATATAGGGGCCGTAATCGCCGCCCACATCCGGGCCTTCGTCATAGAATAGCCCGGCCTGGCGCAGGCTTTTGTAAATCAGTTCCACCGCGCCCGGAACCTCGCGTTCCTGATCGGTATCCTCAATGCGCAGGATGAACATACCGCCATTCTTTTTGGCGAACAGGTAGGTATACAGGGCGGTGCGCAAGCCGCCCAGATGCAGATAGCCCGTGGGGCTGGGTGCGAACCGGGTGCGAACGGTCATGGGGCGCCTCCTTAATGTACGTGGTATCACCAGGCCGTCGAAAAAGCTCGCTGCGCGATCTTTTCCGCCAAAACAGTGTTCACCTGCGCCTACGGCGCGGCCGGTGAACGGGAAACCTTGCTACGCAAGGCTTCCGAACTCACCGCACATGTCGCTGGGTTCGGATTACAGTCGGAGGGGACGCAGGTAAGCATGGCCCCTGCGGGGCCTTGGGCGAAGCCCAAAGCGAACCGAAGGAGTCAACCGAAACGAGTCATGGGCACGGTAGTGCCCGTGACGACGATTGAGGTTGCGGGTCTGCGGCCCTCCGACACCTC
>JALEIQ010000330.1 GCA_022769795.1 Clostridiales bacterium | reverse complement strand
TGAATCATTTTTCCGGTATCAGGGGCGTCGCGTGGGCCACGCCCCTGGCGGACTGGCTCGCGCTGGCTGTGGCGCTGCTTCTGTTCCTGCCCTACCTTCGCAAAATCAAAGCAGAGGCCGGAAAGCAGCCGTCCGCACTGTAGCCAAACAGGCTTTTGGCAACTGCCCGCTTCCCGCCCCTTGCCTCACCTCAAAAGGCCCATGCAGGCCTGGCCGTCAACGCCGGGCATCTCAAAGCCCATCAGCGCCGCGACGGTCGGGGCCTCGTCAATGAGCCGGAAGCCGTGGTTGATGCGCGCGCCCACAGCCGCGTCCCTGCCGTTGATTAAAAAGAAGGGCTTTTCCCCCAGTCTTGGGTCGTGGCCGTGATTGGCGCGATAGGGCAGGGGGCCGTCCTCGCCGCGCTCCATCAGCACGCCGGAATCCGCCGCGTTGTGAAAGTAGGTGCCGGGCGTTCCCAGCAGCACGGCGGAAAACGCTCCGTCCAGCTGGAATTGCGCGGGGCATTCGGCCCGGGGAAGAATTTGGGCTATGCCAAGCGCGGCGCTGTTTTCCTGCAAAAGGCGCAGCGCGCGCCGCTCGGCCTGCGCATTTTCGGCGTACACAAAGGCGCTCAGGCAAGCGGATTGCACCTGCGCCTGCCACTGGGGAATGGCGCCGCCGTCCCCCGCGGCCAGCAGCCCGTGCGCGGCAAGCAGGCGGTTGGGATAGGAAACGCGCTCAACGGGCATCTGCCCGTGATCGGAGCACAAAACAATGTGGGTGTCCTCGCGCAGCCCCTCCCGCTCCAGCGCGGCCAACAGCCTTCCCAGCAAAGCGTCCGTATTTTCAATGGCGCGTATGCGCTCGGGGGAGTTCAGGCCCCGGTAGTGCTTCGCGTTATCAATCTGGCACATATGCACATACAGCATCTCCGGCCTGCACCGCCGGATCGCTTCCTCCGCGATGCGGCAAACAAACGTGTCAAACTCGGGCTGATGAAAGCCGTGCGCGATTTCCCCTACAACCGGCCAGATCTCCCGGATGAACGCTTCGCTGCCCGCGCCGCAAAAGGGCTCCAGAAAGGGCGCGTCCGGCGTTTCGCCCCAGATCTCGGGAACCAGCGTGTCAATGGGCCCCTTGCCCATGCACGGCCACATGACGCACCCGGTGGAAATACCGGCCTTCGCCGCATACGCAAAAATCGTGGGGCGCGCAATCTGGCTGGCGTAAAAATACCAGGGACGGCGGAAGGTGTCCGGCAGGAAGGCCTCGTTGTTGTAAATGCCGGTATGCATAGGGGTACAGCCGGTTGCCATGGCCACATGGCAGGGATAGGTAAGCGATGGGAAAACCGATTCCACATTGGTCGCGAGCGCGCAATGGGATAGGATTTCGGAAAAATGCGGATACTCCCGGGCAACCTCCAAATCAAGGTCCGTCATCGCGTCGATGGACAGCACCAGCGCGCGTTTTTGCGTCATCGTTTTCATCTCCCCGTTCATGGTCGCAATGAGGGTATTATATGCAGGCCGTCGAAAAAGCTCGCCTGCGGCGATCTTTTCCGCCGAAACAGGGTTCACCTGCGCCTGCGGCGTGGCCGGTGAACCCTGCAAGGAAACCTTGCTACGCAAGGCTTCCGAACCCACCGCACATGTCGCTGGGTTCGGATTACAGTCGGAGGGGACGCAGGTAATGCGCAAGGGCAGCATGACAACGGAACGTTGTCATGCTGTTCCGGCCAAAGGCCGGAATCGCACGGCCCAAATTGGAAATTTGGGACGCGCGACCCGAGGCCCTGCGGGGCCTTGGGCGAAGCCCAAAGCGAACCGAAGGAGTCAACCGAAACGAGTCATGGGCACGGTAGTGCCCGTGACGACGATTGAGGTTGCGGGTCTGCGGCCCTCCGAC
>JALEIQ010000076.1 GCA_022769795.1 Clostridiales bacterium | reverse complement strand
GCCGATGGCTACCATGGTTAAAAAGGCGCGGTTTACATGCTGGCGCTGGGTGGGGTTGTCCACATGCTCCACAAAGGTGTCCACGCACACCTCCATGCTGGTGTTGCCCACGCAGGTTACGCGCCCGGCGATGGTTACGGTGTCGTTGATATAGGCCGGGGCCAGAAACTCCAAATGGTCGATGGCGGCGGTGCGGGTTTCGCATTCGCTGTGGCGGCGCGATACCACGCCGGCAACCACGTCGATCCATTGCATCAGGATGCCGCCGAACAGGGTATAGCTGCCGTTCACATCGGCGGGCATAATGATGTGCACCTGCTCGGCACGGCTGGCGGATACGGTTTTTGCGGGACGGGATTCAATCATGGCCAGAGCTCCTTTTTGATGATGTGCGTACGGTTTCGCCAGGGATGGGCGCGGGAGCGCCGTCCAGCAGCGCGCGCAGGCGTTCGCCCAACAACCGCGGGTCAAACGCGGAAAGGAACAAAAGCCGCCTGCGGGGCATGGGATGCAGCGTGAAAAGCTCGGGATATTTGATGAACAGCCGCCGCCAGAGCGCCTCCTCGCCAAAGCCACGTTTCAGCTCCTGGTCCAACTGGGTCAGGGAAGCGGTTTCGCGGACGAGCAGGGTTAAATGCTTTACCGGCACAAGCACAAAGCTCAAATCCGGCACGCCGTCCACGATGGCGAAATGAATGCGGCCGTCCATCATCGGGCTAAAATCCGGCACGGCTTCTGGACAGATGGGATGGGGAAGAATGTCCGCGTCCACCCAGGCGGCGTGGGTAAATTCCACCTGGCGCTTTGCCGCGCTGCGCATCAGAAACGGCTTGCTGCGTTTGAAGTGCTGCTCCCGGCTCATGCCGGAGGATAACAGGGCCTTGGGCAGCACGCCGTTATCCGGGTAGCTTTGCGTGTTGGGAAAGCCCGCGCGCAGGTAGCGCTCCTGAGCGCCGCCGGTATATAACAGCAGGGGCAGGCTTTCAATGGCTTTGAGAAAGCCAAGCCGCAAAATATAGGAGGCCACCGGCCTGCGCGGATTGGGCAGGTCAATAAAGGCGGTGATCAGCAGCGGCATATAGCTTTCGTGAAACCGCATGCGCGCGGCACGGGCGCGCTGGCTCACGGCCATGCCGCGCGGCAGGCGCTGCGCATAGGCGTTTTCCACGTTAAACAGGCCCCACGTGGTTTTGATTCCGGCCCGGCGCTGCTCGTAACGGAAGCCCGCAAGCTGCTCAAAGCGGGCCAGCGTGCTGCCGGGCGCGGCCTTTTCCGCCGTGCGGCGCAGGCGGAACCGGGGCTGCCGCGCCAGCGGCCACAGCGGCGTTTCGCTAAGCGCGTACAGGGAAAAGCCCGCCACATAGGCGTCGATGGAGAGCGTATCCAACGATGGAAGCGCGCTTTGAAGAAAGAAAACCGGACCGAACAGCAGGGCGGGATTCGCTACCAGCGTGCGCACGGGCCCGGCGGCGCATACCAGGGGAAGGCCGCGGCTGATGAGCACGCCTTCCTCGCCAAAATCCTCGGCCAGGGCGGGAAGATAGGCCTCGGGCTTCAGGGGAGGAAGCTCAGAGGCTGCGCCTTTGGGAATGGAGGGCTTTTTCACAATGCGGGTATCGCTCTCCAGCATGCTTGAGGCGTCCACCTGCTTACGCGCGCGCCCGGACGTGATGGCGCTTCGCAGGGAGGTCAGCCTCCTCCCCGCTGGAGAAGCAGCAGGAGAAGCCGACCCCTGCGGCGGACTGATGCTTGCCGTGAGCAGCGCCTGCCGCGCGGGCAGCGCGGAATAGAGCGCCGCGTCCCAGTGCGGAGAAAAGCCATGCTCCCCGCACAGCAGCAGAAAATGGCTTTCATCGCTAAGAAGGGGCGCAACGCCTTTTAGCGTATCGCCGCTGTCCGGATAAAACACAAGGCTTTCCATGGAGAGGCCGGCGTCGGGCAGCATGTCCTCCACGGCGCTTTCAAACGCCTGGGGCGCCGCAAAGCGCAGCCCATAGGGACGCGCGGCGGCTTTGACCGCCGCCGCGGCCGTGCGCACAACGCTGCCCGCGTCCAACGGACCCGTAAGCACAACAAGCATCCGCGTGGCCAGCATTCTACGCGCGCCTCCTCTTTTATGGAAATGAGTGGTTTTATTATAGGGGATGGGCGCGGCTGCGTCAAGGAAGGGTTTGGGAAAACCCAATACCTGTTATTGACAGGCAGAAGGCGTTCCTGTAAGATAACAGGGATACGGCGCGCGCCGCCGTATCTTTAAGGAGGAAAGAACAGATGCAGATTATGATTACGGGCGCAAACGGTTTTATTGGCCACAACCTGCGGGAAACGCTTGCCTGCTGCCGCCCGGAGGACACCCTGAGCCTGATTGACATACAAACGCCGCCGGAAGCGCTTAGGCGCGTTGCCGGGGAAGCGGACTTTGTGTTTCACCTTGCGGGCGTGAACCGGCCTGAAACCACGAGCGAGTTTATGGAAGGAAACCGGGATTTTACCGTGGAGCTGCTCAAGCTGCTTGAGGCGGGCAAAAAACCGCCGGTGGTGTTATCCAGCTCTACGCAGGCCGCGCTGGACAATCCCTATGGGACTAGCAAGCGCGCGGCGGAGGAGGCGGTTTTCGCCTATGGCGAGCGTACCGGCGCGCCCGTTTATGTGTACCGCCTTACCAACGCCTTTGGCAAATGGAGCCGTCCCAACTATAACAGCGCGGTGGCGACCTTCTGTTACAACATCGCCCGCGGGCTTCCCATCACGGTAAACGATCCCTCGGTAACGCTGCACCTGGTTTACATCGACGATATTGTAAGGGAATTTCTGCGCGCGCTGGACGGCATGCCCACCCGGGCGGATGGCGGCCTGTGCGCCGCCGGACCCGAGCATGAAATCGGCCTTGGCGAGCTGGCGGCAAAGCTGGGCGCTTTCCGTGATATGCGCAGCCTTCTGGAATGCCCCGATCAAAGCGATCCCCTTACGGCGAAGCTGTACGCCACGTATTTGAGCTTTTTGCCGCCGGATGATTTTTCCCGCATGCCTGTGATCCATACGGATGCGCGCGGCTCCTTCGCGGAGCTTTTGCACCTGGGCGGACATGGGCAGGTAAGCGTGAACGTATCCAAGCCTCATATCGTAAAGGGCGAGCATTGGCACCATACCAAGCACGAAAAGTTTGTGGTTGTGAGCGGAGAGGGCGTAATCCGCCTGCGCAGGCTGGGGGATGAAACGGTAATCGTCTACAAGGTATGCGGCTCCGTGCCGCAAATTGTGGATATTCCCCCGGGATATACCCACAGCATTGAAAACACGGGGGATACGGATATGGTTACCCTGATGTGGGCCAACGAGTGCTATGATCCCGCAAAGCCCGATACCTTTCGCAGAAACGTGCAGCCGGATAAGGAGGCATGACAATGAAAAAGCTGAAGCTGATGACGGTGCTGGGCACCAGGCCGGAGATCATCCGTCTGTCGGCGGTGATGCGCTGTGCGGACAAATATTTTGACCATGTGGTTGTGCATACGGGGCAAAACTACGATCCCGCGCTCAATCAGGTGTTCTTCCGCGAGCTGGGCCTGCGCGCGCCCGATTATTACCTGGACGCCGTGGGCAGCGATCTGGGCGAAACCATGGGCAATATCATCGCCCAAAGCTATAAGGTTATGGTGAAGGAGCGCCCCGACGCGGCGCTTATTCTGGGCGATACCAACTCGGCTCTCGCGGCCATTTCCGCCAAGAGGCTGAAAATCCCGATCTTTCATATGGAGGCGGGCAACCGCTGCTGGGACTGGAACGTAAGCGAAATGATTAACCGCAAGATTGTCGATCATATCAGCGATATCAATCTGCCCTATACGGAAAACAGCCGCCGTTACCTGCTCAGCGAGGGCATCGACGGAAAAAACATCTTCGTGACCGGCTCGCCCATGCGGGAGGTGCTGGAAAGCCACCGGGAGCAAATTGACCATAGCGACGTGCTGGAACGCCTGGGCCTTGAAAAGGGGAAATACATCCTGGTAAGCGCGCACCGCGAAGAAAATATCGACCTGGAGCAGAATTTCCTGTCCCTGATGCAGGCCATCAATCATATGGCGGAAACCTATCAGCTGCCTGTCATTTACAGCACCCATCCCCGCAGCATGAAGTTTATCAGGCAGCGTAACTTTACGTTCCATCCCCTGGTGCGCAATGTAACGCCGTTCGGCTTTTTTGACTACAACCATTTGCAGATGAACAGCCTTGTGGTGTTAAGCGACAGCGGCACCCTGAGCGAGGAAAGCGCGATGCTTGGCTTCTGCGGCGTGCTGATTCGCACCTCCACGGAACGCCCGGAGGTGCTGGACAAGGGCACGGTGGTTATTGGCGGCATCACCCAGGAGAGCGTGCAGCAGGCCGCGGAGCTTGCTATCGCCATGCAGCGCAACGCCGAGCCGCGTGCCATGCCCTCGGATTATGAGGACAGGAACGTGAGCGCGAAGGTGGTTAAGCTGATTCAGAGCTACACGCCCATTGTGAACCAGACGGTTTGGCTGAAGCGGTAGCGTTTGAACGCCGTTTTGGACATTTGAACCTGCGGAATTTGGCTTGTATTGTCAAACGGATGACAAGCCAGCCCGCTTGCGTTATACTATGGAAGCATTCCAAGGTGACAAACTCAGGAAAGAGTAAGGAGGAAAACAAATGATTCGCAAAATGATGAGGGCGCTGTGCCTGGTAGTGGCTCTGGTGCTGGCGCTGCCCCTGGCCGCAATGGCCGATACGCAGCATACCCTGAAAATCATTCCCGGGGCCGAGCTTGCCTCCGAGGAGATTGTAAAGGACGTGCTGGACGCGATATCGCTCAAGTTGACCACGGGCGACAGCAAGAGCGGCGCTTTGACGCTGGCGGTCAAAGACACGGATGTGGCTACCCTGGCGCTTGCCGCGGATGAAACCGGGCTGTATGCTCAGTGCAACCTGGTTAGCGACGATGTGTTCTACGTAACCTGGGAGGATGGCTTTGCCTTCCTTACCGATATGATGGAAGCCTCCATCAGGAAGAACGCAAGCGCCAACGGCGTTGAGGTGGACGAGCAAGCCATCGCCGCGTTGGAAGAAGTGATGGAGCAGTACAGAAAACAGATGACGGCGGCCATCACCATGATGGGTGGAACGAAAGGCGGCATGGCGGTAAAAACGGCTGAGGAAGCCATCGCTATTACGAACGAAATGTTCAACGACGATCCTGAAATGGCGGCCTATGTAAAGAGCGTGTACGACAAGATGACCGTAGAGAAAGGCGATTTTGCGGACGAATCCCGCGACGCTGCCGACGAAAAGTACACGATGACCATGACCGGCGAGGATTTCGTGGCGATTTGCAATACCGCGTACATGCGCAACATCGTGCGAACCATAGTCCGGCAGCAGGAGTCCGATTTGGAGGACGAGGCGCTGGAGGCGGAAGTGGATCAATTCCTGGAGGAAATCCGGAAGGTTTATAAGGAAAACGACATCAATGTGCTGATGACCGTCTATTCCGCCAACGAGGGCCAGGACGTTGTGGGCATGGAAATGGGCATGAACATGTGCGTGACCGAAAAAGACGAGGAAGAACCCGAAACGGTAAAGATCGCCATGAACATGAATTACGACCGCCTTACCAAGGAAAACGGCGTGACCCACATTGCAGACCTGAGCATGGAGGCAAACGACCGGAGCATGATGCAGATGACCTTTGACCTTCTCAAGGGCAAGGACGGCACAAGCGACGGCATGCTGGCCGCGCTGTCGGACGGCACGCAGATCACCTTCCTTTATCACGGCGAGAACAAGGGCGACCAGCGCATGCGCAGCCTTGGCATCTATGGCCGCAACGGCGCGACCGCCATTACCGAGCCCGCCGCGGCGGAGCGCCCGGTGATTACGTTCCAGCTTGCCTCCGGCGAAACCGAAACGGATTTGCTTAACGATATTGAAAAGGCCACGCCCGCTACAGCGGTAAAAGCATTGGAGCTCTCCGGCGATGAAATACAGGCCCTGGCCGTCGATGTGCAGATTCGCGCGATGCAGGCGTTCTTTACGGCTCTGGAACAGATGCCCGCCAGCGTGCAGCAGATGTTTATAAGGCGTAAATAAATGGAACCCCCGCACGGCCGTTTCAATGCGGCTGCGCGGGGGGGCAGGCCGTCGAAAAAGCTCGCTGCGCGATCTTTTCCGCCGAAACAGGGTTCACCTGCGCCTACGGCGCGGCCGGTGAACCCTGCAAGGAAACCTTGCTACGCAAGGCTTCCGAACCCACCGCACATGTCGCTGGGTTCGGATTACAGTCGGAGGGGACGGAGGTAAGCGCAAGGGCAGCATGGCAACGGAACGTTGTTATGCTGTTCCGGCCAAAGGCCGGAATCGCACGACCCAAATTGAAAATTTGGGCCGCGCGACCCGAGGCCCTGTGGGGCCTTGGGCGAAGCCCAAAGCGAACCGAAGGAGTCAACCGAAACGAGTCA
>JALEIQ010000078.1 GCA_022769795.1 Clostridiales bacterium | reverse complement strand
TTACCATTTCATAAAGCCCCTCGCCAATATCCACCACCACGGCGCGGCGCAGGATGCCCACCTGCGGCGCGGCCAGGCCCACGCCGTCCGCCTTGTACATGGTATCGGCCATGTCCTTGAGCAAAATGCGCAGGCGCAGGTCAAACTTTTCCACGGGCTTGCAATGCTTGCGCAGCTTTTCGTCGCCAATCTCCACAATTCTTCTTGTCGCCATCTGTTTCAAACTCCTTATCGTATGCGGTCATGCTACATCATGGTCGCGGGATTCACTTCGCAATAAACGCGGCACGCCTCTCCGCTTACGCTGCTGAGCTCCGCAAGCAGGGCGAGCAGGGGCGCGCTGTCGGCGTGGTCAAACAGCTTGAGCAGCACATGGTAGCGGAATTGGCCGCGTATGCGCTTCACAGGGGCTTCGTCCACCCGAACCATCAGCGTGCGCCTTTTCTGCTGCGGATGGCTTAGCAGATACGTTTGCACCGTATCGTACAGGCGTTCGGCCATCTGTTTGGCCTCATCCTCGCGCTCGCTTTCCACAAGCAGGCGGGCCAGCAGCGTAAACGGCGGATACAGCCCCGCGCGTCGCCGGCTGAACTCCATTTCAAAGAAGGCGCGATAGTCCTGCGCGGCAGCCGCCTCAATGCAGGGATCGTTGGGCTTGTAGGTCTGCACAATGACCTCTCCGGGCGCATCGGCCCGTCCGGCGCGCCCCGCCACCTGCGTAATTAGCTGAAAGGTGCGCTCCGGTGCGCGGTAATCGGGCAGGTTGAGCGTCATATCCGCCGCCACCACGCCCACCAGCGTCACCTTGGGAAAATCCAATCCCTTGGCGATCATCTGCGTGCCGATAAGCACCCGCGCCTCGCCCCGCCCGAATTGATCCAGCAGGCGCGCGTGCGCGTCGCGCCCGCGCGTGGTGTCAATATCCATGCGCACGGTTTTTACACCGGGAAAAAGCTTGTGCATCTCCTCCTCCACGCGCTGGGTACCGCTGCCAAAGTAGCGGATGTACTTGCTGCCGCATTCCGGGCACACCTGCGGCGGCGGCTTCACCGCGCCGCACATGTGGCAGCGCAGCTCCTGCGGGCCGTCCTCCCCATGCTCCCGGTGCAAGGTCATGCTTAGATCGCACTGCTCGCACTTGACCACATAGCCGCAGCTTCGGCAGCTTACAAAGGTGTTGTAGCCGCGGCGGTTCAAAAACAGCATCGCCTGCTGCCCCGCCTTGAGGCATTCGTCTAGCCTTTGAATCAAAAGCTGACTGAAAATGGAGCGGTTGCCCGCATCCAGCTCCCTGCGCATATCCACGATGGTTACGGCGGGCATGGGACGGCCGTTCACACGCTGCGGCATTTCCACAAGCGTGTAATCTCCCCTGCGCGCCATAGCAAAGGATAGAATGCTGGGCGTGGCGCTGCTGAGCAGCACCGCTGCGCCCTCGCGCGCCGCACGGCTCATAGCCACGCGCCGCGCATCATAACGGGGATGCTTATCGCTCAAATAGGTTTGCTCGTGCTCCTCGTCCACCACGATCAGCCCCAGCCGCTCCACCGGCGCAAACACGGCGCTTCGCGCGCCCACCACCACCCGGGCGTAGCCCAGACGGATGCGCCGCCATTCATCGTAGCGCTGGCCGTCCGTCAGGCGGCTGTGCAGCACCGCCGTTTCCGGCCCGAAGCGGGAGCGGAACCACCGTACCATCTGCGGCGTAAGCGCAATTTCCGGCACAAGGATGATCGCTCCCTTGCCCATGGCCAGGGTTTCGCGCACCATAGCCAGATAGACCTCCGTTTTGCCGCTGCCGGTTACGCCGTGCAGCAAAAACGCGCCCTTGCCCGCCCTCAGCGAGGGCAGCATGGTATCCAGCGCCTCCCTTTGATCCTGCGTAAGGTCAGGGGCTACCGTTCGGGCCTCGTTCTCCGCGCCGTCCGGCGCGCGGACCACCTCCCGACTCTCCAGCACCGCCAGCCCCGCCTCCTGTAGCGCCCTAAGGGCCGGGCCCGGATCGTTTACCAGCGCTTTGAGATCGTTTACGGCTTTGGGCTGTCCGTCTGCCAGCAGCTTTAGCAGCATGGCCCGCTTGGGCGCGCGGCGCTGGCTCCGCGCCGCCTCCTCCGCGTTCACCCCCTGCGCCAGGCGCGCGTAGGCTTCCGTCTTTTGCTGAATGCGCCCCGTGCGCATAGCGGCCGGAAGCATCAGCCGAAGCGTTTCACACAGTGGGCAATGCGCCTGCGCGGACAGCTCCTCCGCCAGCGCAATCAGCGCCGGGAGCAGGGCGGGATAGTCGTCCAGAACCTTCCCAACGGGCCGGAGCCGCTCCCGGGGTATCTCCGGGGGCAGCTCGCCGTCCGGCAAAAGCGCGGTTACAAAGCCATCCACCTGCCGCCTGCCAAGCGGCACCCTTACGCGGCAGCCCACGTTCAGCGCCATCCCCTCGGGAACCAGATAGGAAAAGGGCTTGGCAACGTTGGTGTGCGCAACATCCACAATCACCTCAGCAACCATGCCCTTCCTCCTTTCTGTGCGCTTCTGTTGCGTTTAACGGTAGAAACGGTTGCGCGGCTTGGGCACGCGACCCTTTTTGTGGCGGCCTGTCTTTCGAAGCAGGCGCATCAACAGCCTGAAACCCCCAAACACGCCGGCCACCGGCAGCAGGATCATCATGACCAGCTCCGCTGAAAGCGGCGGGAACGGGTTGGGGTCGGCGTATACCTCCGCCTCAATCTCCTCCAGGCTTAAGGGAGCGTTTTCGCGCTTGCGTATCGTCCTGCCCGCCACCAGGTTATATCCCACGGCGCTGCCGCCGTCGCTGGGGTAATAGGTCATGGTGCCCATGGTTTCGCCCTGCTCAATAGGCGCGGCAAAATCGCGGGAGTACTCAATCAGCACCGTCTGGCGCAGGTTGCGCGCCATTGCCTCCATCTCCGCCTTCGTGGCCACAATGTACACCGCGCGCGTGCCGCTCTGGGGCACAACGCGCAGCTCCAGCCTGCCAAATCCCTCGTCGTCCAGGGCAAAGCCGGAGGTTTCCACCTCGATGGGATTTTGCGCGTACAATTCCTGCGGCGTCATGCTCACAAACTGCGAGAAGCCGTATTCCAGCAGCTTTTTGGAATCCGTCCAGCGCCCGTTTGCAGAGGTGTAGAGCACCACGGAGATCAGCTCCACGCCGTCCTTTTGCGCCGAGGCCACAAAGCAATACCCCGCCGCCGCCGTATAGCCCGTTTTGATACCCGTGGCATACTCGTAATAGGCGTTGTTCTCCGCCAGGCTGGGGTTAAAGAAGGAGCGCGAGCTGTGGGTAAGCACGCGGCTGGAATGCAGGTTGCTACGCGGCAGGGAATAGGTGTAAGTTCTGGCGATATCGCGGAAGGTTTCGTTCTGCATGGCCGCCTGCGCCAGCTTTGCCATATCGCGCGCCGTCGTGTAATGATCGGGGTTATGCAGGCCGTTGGGATTGGCAAAGTGCGTGGATGTGCAGCCATACATGGCCGCCGCCTCGTTCATCAAGTTTACAAACTCCCAAACGCTGCCGCTGATGGTTTCGGCAATCAGGTTTGCGCCCTCGTTGGCGGAGCGCACAAAGGTTCCGTACAGCAAGTCCTTAAAGTTGATGCTTTCGCCAACGTCCAGTCCCATATCCGCGGCGTCCTCATCCAGGCCCTCCAGGGCCGTTTCGGACAGATACACCGTCTGGTTCATATCGCCCATCATAATGCCCAGCAGGATGGTCAAAATCTTGGTCGTGGAGGCGGGAAACATCACCTCATCGGCGTTTTTCTCAAAAATGACCTCGCCGGAGGTGGCCTCAATCAAAATGGCGGATTTGGCGTATAGCTGATCCTCCGTCAACTCCTCGGGATGCTCGGGGTCATAGGGCTCCACATCGCTGGGCAGCTTTGGCTCAATATAGTATATTTCCTCGGCAGCCGCGGCAGGCAGCCCCATTTGCCCATTCCAGCACGGGAATAGGAACGCCAGCACTGCGGCAACAAGCAGGCTAAGGCATCGCAAACACGCGCAGTATTGCCGGGGCACGGCATTCCCTCCCTTCGCCAGTCAGCCTTCAGGGCTGCGGCACGCAAAGCAGATAGCTATACCGCAACAGTTTATTATACCACCAAAGTGTAGAAATGCACAAGCGCGCGCACAGGTTTTGCAAATATGGCAAATAGCGGCACAATGCGGCCTTTTCAGCCCTGCTCGCGGCAGGAAAGCATACCGTGCATATCGAATGTATACATATAGCAGAGCGGGCGTCCGCGTGATCGACAGTCAAAGCAAAAAATGAAGCGACCGTGTACTTGGAAAGGGGACTGAGGCATGAATCACAATATGATCGCCGATGCAATTCTCCGGGGCGCATTCGAGCTCCACGGCCAGCCAAAATGGACCTTTGGAAAAAACACCTGCAACACCTATGAGGTTCTGGTGGAAAAGCTTAACCTGGCGGACGGCGGCCAAATGCCCGCCTGGCCCATACTGGAAATCATCGAAGCCGACGAGGCGCTGACGCTGCTTTTTTCCCGCTGGTTTGTGGAAGCGGCAATGAAATCCGTAATCCGCTTGATCGAGGCCACCAACGCTAACGTAACCCTATCGCTGAACCTGCTGCCGTTTTACGCCAACAGGGCGGAATTTACCAGCGATATCCTGATGCTGCTGGAGCGGCTGGAGATGAACCCCAGGAAAATTCAGTTTGAGCTGAGCGAGGCGCAAAACCTCACGTCCCAGGGTGAGAAAAACCTAAACACGCTGCATGACGAGTATGGTATCGGCCTTTGGCTGGCAAACTTCGGCACGGGCCACGCAAACGTGGACCTGCTGCGCGAAGTGCATTTTGACGGTTTGGAGCTGGACCGTTCCTACGCGGCGCTGGTTCCCGAGCATGAACAAACCTGCCGCCTGGTCGTGGCCATCCAGCACATGGCCCATACGCTGGATATGCAGATTTGCGCCAAGGGCATTGAAACGCAGGATCAGTTTGAATTCTTTGAGGAGCTCGGCTGCCTGAAAGGCCAGGGCTTCCTGATTGGCAAGCCAATGAACATGCAGGACATGGAAACCTACGTACGCAACTTTGCCGTGCAGCGCGGGCACGCATAGGAAGCCAGGCGCGGCGCGCCGCCCTCCATAAAGATACGGGGCTACTTCCACGCAAGGCTTTGCTGCGTGGAAGTAGCCCCGGCTTTTTGTCGGCGGCATCTCCGCGTTTTGAATAACGCAGGAATGAATTATCTTACACAGCGTAAACAGCTATTCCCAAAAAGGCTGATATAACAATCAGAACGATGGGTGAAGGCTTTTTCTTTGCTATCCTTTTTGCGCTCAATACGATCATCGCCAATATCGCGGTAATGATTGTACCTTGAACATTCACGGAAATATTTTTTCTTAGCGGAATGCAGTTATTGATAAGCATATAAACGCCCGTAGCAAGGATGATTCCAATAATACAGGGCTTTAGTCCCTGCAAAACCGCCTGCACATATTTGTTCTTTAGAAAGGCTTTTAAAATTGCCATTGCAAATAAAATAATAATAAACGAAGGCAGCACCACAGCAAGCGTGGCAAGCGCGGCCCCAGGGAATCCCGCCTGGCTGCTTCCCACATAGGTTGCAAGGTTCACCATAATAGGGCCAGGCGTGCTTTCGCTAACCGCAATCATATAGACCAGCGCTTCGTCTGTAAGCCAGCCATAGGAAAGTACTACGTCGCGAATCAGTGGGATTGCGCCGTATGCGCCGCCAAAGGCAAAGCATCCCACCCGCAGGAAGCCAAGAAACAGGTCAACGTAAATCATTTGCTTGCAACGCCCTTCCGTTTCGTTCCATCTTTCAAAGCCACAACAACAAGGCTGACGGCTGCCGCAATCAGCATCAAGCTCATAGACGAAAAGTTCCAGGAGAATATGTTGATGAATAGCATAATAACAAACGAGCAGCCCATAATCGCGCACGGTAGGCTCGCCTTGCGCATTTTCCGAATCATTGTAATGGCAGCGTCTAAAATCAAAATGCCAACGCCAACCTTGATTCCCTTAAAGGCGTTTGCTATCAAACGAATTTCTAAAAAGTTGTTCAGAAACATGGAAATCACATATATGATTATAAAGGATGGAAGCACGGTGCCAGCCGTAGCCGCCAAAGCGCCAGAGAAACCAGCCTGTCGGAAGCCTACAAAGGTAGCGCAATTAATAGCAATCGGGCCGGGTGTTGATTCTGCCACAACGGTTACATTCATCATGTCGTCATGGGTAATCCATTTTTTCTTTTCAACGCAGTTATTTTCGATCACGGGAATCATGGCATACCCGCCGCCGAAGGTAAACAGTCCAATTTTCATAAAGGTCAGCAGTAAATCCAGCAAAATATGCTTTTTCATAAGGAATTCTCTCCAGATTCGCAATGATGGTGCCCGAAATGCCCTGTAGACCCTTCACACTCACAGCCATGTCCGTTGCAAGGCTTTCTCGCTTTATTAGAACAACTCCCGCTACTGGAAAAATGGCGCATTGCGTCTTCTTTTTCTTGACAGCCTCTTTGTCCCTGCAGGCAAGCTTCGCGCCTCGTTTCCGCAAGCGCCTCAAGCTCTTTTGCCAGCTCATGTAGCATAGTTCTTTTTACCTCGTAATGGACAAAATGCCCCTTTCTTTCGCCTACAAGGAAACCGGCCTCGCGCAAGACCTTCAAATGCTGCGATACTGCCGCTTCTGATATTTCAAGCTGATTTGCCAATGCCCGCACGCAATCGTTATGTTTCAATAGCAAGGTTATCATTTTCATTCGTGTTTCATCCGCTAAGGCTTTTAACAGCAAAATTCTGTCCATAATGTCCCACACCCATAAAATCATTTAAGTCTTTGCTTAATCAAATTCTATCAGGTGCATTCAAATAAGTCAATGCTTAATTCAATTAAGTCCAAATCGTTTCTCTGAGAACCGTTCAAAAACAGCGCTCCAATGCCTTACACCGGAGTATTCTCAATTCAAACATGTGCTTTCCCCTTGTTGGGGTTGAAAGCACGCTGAGGACGGCATCGTCTTTTACCATGCCGTCCTCAGGCTATGAAATTGCATATTTATGGGCGCTTCCCGCCTTACTTTTCCTTCGTCTTTTCCCTCAGCACAAAGCGAATGGGCGTACCGGCAAAGCCGAAGCTTTTGCGGAAATGATTTTCCAAATAGCGTTCATAGGCGAAGTGCATCAGCTCCTCGGAGTTGATAAACAGCACAAACGTGGGCGGGCAGGCGCATTGCTGCGTGGCATAATAAATCTTCAGCCTGCGGCCTCCGCTTACCGGCGGCTGGAGGCTGGCCTGCGCATCCGCTAACGCCTCGTTGAGCACGCCGGTGGGAATGCGCTTGCAGTACTGCCCATAAGCGGCCTTCACAGCGTCAAGCACGGTATTCACTCTCTGGCCGGTAAGCGCGCTTAAAAACAGCACGGGCGCGTAGCTCATAAATTTCAGGTCGGACAATACCTTCTTGCGGAACGCCTCCATGGTGTTGGTATCCTTTTCAACCGCGTCCCATTTGTTCACAGCGACGATTACCGCCTTACCGGCGTTCAAAATGAGCCCGGCAATTTTGGTGTCCTGCTCGGTCACGCCCGTCTGCGCGTCAATCATAAGCAGGGCCACGTCGCAGCGGTCAATGGCGGCGATGGAGCGCAGCACGCTGTAGCGCTCCAGGCTTTCATCCTCCACAGCCTTCTTTTTGCGCATACCGGCTGTGTCAATAATATTAAAGCGCGTGCCATCCGCGTCGGTAAAGAAGGTGTCAATCGCGTCGCGCGTGGTTCCGGGAATATCGCTCACCATGGTGCGCTCCTGCCCCAGCAGCTTGTTGCACAGCGAGCTCTTGCCAACGTTGGGCCTGCCCACCAGCGCGAGCTGAATCACATGCGCCTCGTCCTCCTGCTCGTCCGCCTCGGCGGGGGGCAGGCGCTTGACGATTTCCTCCAGCAAATCGCCCAGGCCAAGCATGTTTGTACTGCTTATGGCAATAGGATCACCCAGGCCCAGGTTGTAATACTCGTACAGCTGATCCTCCAGGCCCTTGTAATCCATCTTGTTGACCACCAAAAGCAGGGGCTTGCGGGTGCGGCGCAGGTAATTGGCCACGTCCTCGTCCTCATTGGTCAGGCCCGTTCGCCCATCGCAGAAGAAGCAGATCACATCCGCCGTATCCATGGCGATTTCCGCCTGGCGGCGCATCTGGGACAGCAGTACGTCCTCGCTGCGCATATCCAGGCCGCCGGTGTCCACCATGCTGAAACGACGGCCCATCCACTCCACATCGGCATATACGCGGTCGCGCGTTACGCCGGGCACATCCTCCACAATGGAGATGCGCCTTCCCGCAATCTTATTAAAAAAGGTTGATTTGCCCACATTCGGGCGGCCAACGATGGCCACAAGCGGCTTTGCCATAGCTCCTCCTTCTCTATCCGGTCAGTCGTCAAAGCGCCCGCGCAGCGCGTCGTAAAAGGCTTGTCCGTCACAGGCGATTACACGCACGGGCAACGGGGCCTTTGCGCGGAAAGCGTCTATGTGCATATCATCCAGGAACAGGTCGCCTTCATGCCTGAGCATTACGGAGCACAGCAGGATTTCATCCGCCCCCGCCACGGCTTCCTCCGTCAGGGCGTTTAGCACATCGCCGCCGGTAAGCAGCCCGGCCACGGTAACCGTTGTGCCAAAGAACCGGTTCTCCACCGCTATTACCCTCACCCTGACCCCCTTGGGGCCAAAGCGCTCCGCAAAGCGTTGCATATGCGGTGCGGCGCTTACACCCGTGGGAATCACATAGGTTTTTGGAGGAACGGCTTCTTCTTCACCGTACAGCCTTTCAAAGCGCTCGGCCTCCTCCAATTCGCACATAAAGCGCCTTAGAAGGCCCACGCCGTTTTCAATCTGCGGAAAGTCCTCATACCAGGCTTCCGGCGGAATGTCCCGCCCGGCGATGCAAAAGAACTCGTCGCTGGGAAAGGCGAAGGTGGTGCCAAGCTCGCGGCGGCATTCCTCCTGAAAGGGCGCGATGGCGTCCAGCAGCGCGCAAGCCTCCTCCCGCGTGAAGGGCCTAAGCGGCTCCAACCCCTCGCGGAATTTGGTCAGCCCCACGGGCACCATGGCCGCCGACTGCGCCGCCGGGGCCAGCGAGCGCAAATCGCGCAGCGTGCGCAAAAGCTGTTCCCCGTCGTTCCAGCCGGGGCAAACCACAATCTGGCAATGAAATTTGATGCCCGCATCCTTCAGGCGCTTCAGGCGCTGCAAAATGTCCCCGGCAAAGCGATTGTTCATCATGCGGCAGCGCAGCTCCGGATTGGTGGTATGCACGCTGATGTACAGCGGCGATGCCTTGCGCCGGATAATGCGGTCAAACTCCCCCTCATTCACGTTGGTGAGCGTCACAAAGTTGCCCATCATCAGGGAATAGCGCCAGTCGTCGTCCTTCACATAAAGGGTTTCGCGCAGATTGGGCGGCATCTGGGCAATGAAGCAAAACACGCAGTTGTTGTAGCATGTGCGCGGCGACAGCGCCATCGTCTGCCCAAAATGCAGGCCCAGCGCCTCGCCCTCCTGCTTATGGATATCAATCTCAACCGGCTTGCCATCCCGCTCCAGGGCCATGAGCACCCGGCTGCCCGCAATCAGCGCCTGATAATCGATCTCATCCTCCACCGGCTCGCCGTTGAGGGATACCAGCCAGTCCCCGGCGCACACGCCGTAGCGCTGCGCTACGGAATGGCTTTCCACCCGCGTGATCTCATGCCGCACGCGCCCGCCTCCCCTTTCTGCCAAAACCGGCAGCTTGTATTATGCCCTGATTTGGCAGGGAAGTCAAGCGGGCGCAGGGAAACATAGAAAAGGAGCGGCGCCGTTCCTTTTCTATGTCTTTACTTATTGTGCATAAGGCCAACCCCGGCGTTCCACGCCTGGCCAACCTTCTCTCCGGACACATAATATCCATGCTGGAACTGGTCAAAAATCAGCGCGTTCAGCTTACTGGGGTCTACTTTTCCATTTTCGGAAAGCGTGCTTTCCTCCGCCGCCGTATTCACGATTTTGCCAACGATGGCGTAGAAGCTTTCCGTGCTGCTCACCTCCGCCAGTTCGCATTCCATCACCACGGGGAATTCCTCAATGATGGGCGCGTTCACAAACTCGCTCTTGACCGCGTGATAGCCGGTGCGCTCAAATTTATCCGTCATCTTATTTCCGCTGGCAATTCCAAAAAAGTCCGCCGCATCCATATGAGCGCGATCCGCGATGCTGACGGTAAAGGCCTTTGACTTCAAAAGATTCTGAGTGGTCTTGTGATCCTCGTCAATAAACAGCGCGATACGGTCGCTGTTGCAGATCATGCCCCAGGCCGCGTTCATCACATTTACCTTTCCATTCTCATCATATGCCGCCACCATCAGCACTGGCATGGGATAAACCGCCTGAACAACGCCAAGATTCTTCTTCATTTTATTTTCCTCCCGTTTTCTTTCAGCTTCGTCCTATGGACGATTTTATGGTATCACGCGCTAGAGAGCAAAGCAAGCACCAATATTCCTGTGCAGGCCGTAGCGACGAACGCCGCGCTTCCTTTTCGAAAGCGCGGCATTCGTCGCTGCGGGTTTTCTCACACGGCCCGGCATGGGCCGGACGCCGCCTTCTCAGCCTCTTTTCAGCAGGGCCCCGGCAATCCCGCCGCCTGCCACGCCCATGGCGATATCGCTCAGATAGGCCGTAAAGGGAAGCTGCTGTCCGGAAAGCAGCGCATACAGCCCTACGCCGATAGCCATGTAGCATAGGCCCAGCACCGCACCCCAAAGCAAACCATTATCGATACCGCGCCGAACCAACGTCCATACGCCCACAAAGATAGCGCCAAGCTTAATGATTTGGTTTACCACACGGATAACCGTATCGTCGGGCCGCAGCCATTGCATCAGCAGCGCAAACAATAGCACGCAGGCCAGCGTTACCAAAATGGATACCAGCAAGCCGCCCAGCAGCTGCTTGGGCGTTGAGGCGCGGCGGCGCGACCGCCTGCGCGTGGTTCTGTTTGCCCCCGGGGTATCATAGGTTGCGGGCATATAAAAAACCTCCCTTAGTCGCTTTGTATAGGATATGCGAATAAGGGAGGCCGCATGACACAAGCGACGGTTAGTTCAAAACCTCGCTGTCATTTTCAATGGCTACTTCCTCAACGTTGCGGATGGCCCAGCGCGCGAATACCAGCTTTACGTTGTCACGGCCCACGCTCAATTCAATGGTATCGTCCTTGATATTGGTAATGGTGCCATAAATGCCGCCGATGGTGCATACGCGATCTCCGGTTTTCAGAGCGGCGAGCATCTCCTTAACCTTCTTGTCCTTCTTTTTCTGCGGACGAATCAACAGAAAATAGAACACCACAAACATCAGTACCAGAGGCACCAGCATGCTCAGCATTTCAGCCATGCCCGCGCTCGCAACAGTACCCTCGGCGGCGGCCGCGCCATCCGCCGCGGCGGCGCCGGCAGCAGTCCCGGCCTCCGTAAGAACCATCATCATCTTAGAAAGAACGTTCATCGTTTGGTATCCCCTTTCCAACAATCGGTAGGATGATTATAGCAAATCCGCAGCCAAAGCACAAGGCCCAAACTGTGAACAGCCCGTAAAGAAAACCGTCAGCGATGGTTGCGGTTCGGCCCGCGAAGCAAATCGCCCGCTTCCAGGGCGACGGGCGCGGCCATATACAGCAGCGTGCCCGCGACGGAGGCCGTTTCCACGGGCTCGCCCGTTTCCATCAGCCTCATGGAGGAAACCTTAAACGCCTTGGGCCCCGCCGGGGTAAGCGCCTCCAGCGCATCGCCCACATAGAACCGGTTTTTCAGGCGCACCACCGCCTCCGCACCGGCACGCGCGCCCTGCACCACGTCGCCCACATATTCCATGCTCTGGCAAAAGCCGTTGGCCCCCGCGGGAGGCGTAGGCGCGCCATAGTAGAAGCCCGTATTACTCTGTCGATGGCTGGCTTTGCCCAATTCCTCCTCTAAGGCGGGAACCGCGTCCCTGTAGGCCGCCGCGCCCTCCCGTTCCAAAAGGTCTATGGCCCGGCGGTAGGCGGATACAACGGTTGCCACATAGTAGGCCGTTTTCATCCGCCCCTCTATTTTCAGGCTGCATACGCCCGCGTCACGCAGCTCGTCAAGATGGGCGATCATGCACAGGTCGTAAGCAGAATACAGATACGTGCCATGCTCGTCCTCGCATACGGGAAGGTATTCGCCGGGGCGCTTCTCCTCCACCAAATGATACTGCCAGCGGCAGGGCTGCGCGCACGCTCCCCTGTTGCCGTTGCGTCCCGTAAGCGCGGCGCTCAACAGGCAGCGGCCGCTATACGCCACGCACATGGCGCCATGCACAAAGGCTTCCAGCTCTAATTCCGCGGGCAGGCCGCGTCGCATGGCCGCGATTTTTTCCAGGCTCAATTCGCGCGAAAGCACAATGCGCCTCACGCCCATGGCCTCATAAAAATGCTTCGCCGTCCTTGTGTTGAGCACATTGGCCTGCGTGCTGATATGCAGGGGCAATTCAGGCAAATGCTCTTTAAGCATGAGCGCCGCGCCAATATCGCTTACAATGGCCGCATCCACGCCCGCGTCCAGCGCGGCGCGCGCGGCCTCCAAAAAGCCCGGCATGTCCTCATCCGCAGGCAGGATATTCATGGTTACATAAAACCGCACGTTATGCGCATGGGCATAGCTCACGGCCTCCCGAAGCGCCTGCGGGCCAAAATTGCCCGCGTAGGCGCGCAGGCCGTAATGCTCCATACCGCCATACACCGCGTTTGCGCCAAAGCGCACCGCGGCGTAAAGCTGATCCATACCGCCCACAGGGGCCAATAGTTCCAATGCCATATCACATACCCCGCTCCGCGTCATAGGCTTTCCACAGGGGGGCATAAATCTCGGCGGCGCGCTCATGCTCCTCCAGGGTGCGGCTAAAGTGCAGCTCGCCCGTATTGGGGTCCTTGCTGCAAAAATACAGGTACTTTTCCGCCACATAGCTCTCGTCCGGATAAAGCGCTGCGTTGATGGCCTCGGGCGAGGGGTTGCAGATGGGGCCCAGCGGCAGCCCGGATACGCGGTAGGTGTTATAGGGCGATTCCACCGCCATATCGCTGCTGCGCAGCGCCATGCGCCGCTCGCCTGTCACATAGTGCACAGTGGGGTCGCTTTCCAGCCGCATGCCTTCCTTGAGGCGGTTATGGAACACCGCGCTCACCTTGGCAAAATCGGCCTTCTTGGCTTCCTTTTCAATCATGGAGGCCAGGGTAAGCACCTCGTCCATGGTCATATCCAGCTCACCGGCGCGAGCCTGCCACTCGGCGCTAAAGACCTTGTCCGTCTGCGCCAGCAGCTTTTTGATGATATCAATGGGCTTGGCGTTGGTATAAACCTCATAGGTATTGGGCGAAAGATACCCCTCCAGCAGATAGCGGCGCTGATCCACATCCTTTGCCAACAGCTCGTCCGCGATAAAATAATAGTCCTTTACGCCCTCGCCGGTTTTGCAGATGCTGAGGAACTCAGCCGTATCCTCAAAAATGCCCTTTTCCTTGAGCGCCTGGGCGATTACCTCCACCGTCGTGCCCGGAATGATGGTGATATCCGTGGTAATCGGCTGCCCGTCGCCCGTGGTAAGCAAGTCGGCGATTTCGAACATATTCATGCTTTTCTGAATCAAATAATCGCCCGCCTGAATCTTCTGCCCCAGGCCGGCAAAGTCGCAGTAATACTTAAAGAAGGTGCGGCTTTTAATCAGCCCCTGCTGTTCCAGGTTATTGGCCACGCGGGTTAGGCTGTTGCCGCTGGCCACTGAAAAGGCGATTTCCGTTTGATCCATCGGATCCACAGGGCTCAGAAAATTTTCATCTATGGCGCTGTAAACGCCTGAAACCACGCCAAACACAATCAAAAGCGAGGCCAAGCCAATCAACACCGGGCGCAGAATGCGCCAAATGCCGCTATACCAATAAAAGCCGTACTCTCGCTCGTCGCGCAGGGTTTCGTGGTCATATTCCCGATTGCGGTCGCGTTTCTGTCGCACTGGCTGCCTCCTTATGCTTCCTTTATATCCACGCTGATGCCCACCTCGCGGGTCAAACGTTCCAGCGTTTCGGCCACAAGCTGCTGCGCGCGCATCTGCGCCAACAGATACTCCGTCACTTCCTCGCTTTGATACAACAGCGCGCTCAGCTTTTCAAACTCCGCCGTATCCTCCTCGCGCGGCTCCGTCCCCGCCATGGCCGCCATTTGCAGCGCGGCCTGAGCGTGCGTAAAGCGCTCCAGCAGGCGGCGGTTTACCTCATCCCTCAGCACGGTTTCCTTGAGCCGGTTATATTGCGTAAACGCCTCGGTGCGGCGCAGAGCCGCGAGCAGCTCGTCCGCCGCCCGGGCAACCTCATTCGGCATGGTCATACCAGGAACCTCCTCAATACGTGACGGTCATTCCTTAGTATAACGCAAACGGAGAAAAATTTCATTCCTTTTTTCCTTTTCATGACCAAACATACCCCTCTCCTCCCGCGCATATCGTTTGGCAAGCGCAAGTAAGGAGGGTTTCAGGCTATGGAACAAACATTTGATCTGTACCGCGATATTGCGGAACGCACGGATGGCGATGTATATATCGGCGTGGTGGGCCCCGTCAGGACCGGCAAAAGCACGCTCATCAGCCGCATGATGGAGGAACTGGTGCTAAACGGCATGACCCCCGGCCCCAAGCGGGACCGTATCGCCGACGAGCTTCCCCAAAGCGGCAGCGGAAAAACTATTATGACAACCCAGCCCAAGTTTGTGCCCAGCGAGGCTGTTTCCGTTTCCCTGGGCGATCAGGCCACCGTGCGCGTTCGCATGGTAGACAGCGTGGGCTATTTGGTCGAGGGCGCTTTGGGCACCGAGGAGGACGGTGCCGCCCGCATGGTGCATACCCCCTGGTACGATTATGACATTCCCTTTGAGCAAGCCGCCGAGATCGGCACGCGCAAGGTGATTGCGGATCACGCCACCATCGGCCTGGTGGTAACCACGGACGGCTCCATTGCCGATCTGCCGCGGGAGGCCTATGCCGCGCCGGAGGAGCGCGTGGTACGGGAGCTCAAGCAGTTGGGCAAGCCGTTTATCATGATTCTGAACTCCCGCACACCCGATGCCGAAAGCACCCAGCGCATGCGCGATACGCTCAGCCAGCGCTACGCCGTGCCCGTGCTCGCGCTCAACGCCAAGGAAGTGGGTATGGACGATATTCTCGGCGTGTTCGAGCAGGTACTGTTCCAATTCCCGCTGCGGGAAATCCAGGTTTCCGTGCCCGGCTGGGTGCATGCCCTGGACGAGAGCCATTGGCTGGTGCAGCATGTGCTGGAGGGCGTGCGCAATGGAGCCGCCCCCATCACCCGCATGCGCGATCATGTGGATTTTGCGCAGGCCTTTGCGGAATCTCCCTACTCCGACGGCCTGCAAAACGACGGCATCGACCTGGGCCAGGGAAGGCTGCGCTACATATTGCCTCTGAAGGACGGCCTTTTCAACCGTGTGCTTGGCGAGGAATGCGGCACGGAGATTCGCGGCGACGCGCATCTTTTGCGCCTGATGAAGGAGCTGGTAGCCGCCAAAACGGAATACGATCACGTGGCCGACGCGCTGCGCAGCGTGCGCGAAACCGGCTATGGCCTGGTAACGCCCACCATGAGCGAGCTAACCCTTCAGGAGCCCGAAATTGTACAGCAGGGCAGCCGCTTTGGCGTAAAGCTCAAGGCCAACGCCCCTTCGCTGCACATGATTCGCGTGGATATTGAAACCGAGGTTTCCCCCGTGGTTGGCACCGAAAAGCAGAGCGAGGAGCTGGTGCGTTACCTGCTGGAGGAGTTCGAAAATGACCCGCAAAGCATATGGAACACCAACTTCTTTGGCAAAAGCCTGCACGAGCTGGTGCGCGAGGGTTTGAGCAATAAGCTTATGCGCATGCCCGCGGACGCGCAGGAAAAGGTGCAGGAAACCCTCAGCAAAATCATCAACGAGGGCAACGGCGGCATGATTTGTATTCTGCTGTGAGCGCGGCGCATCCAGAGAAGAAAGTCTAAATAAGCGGCGGCGCGAAAGGAATTTCCTTTTCGCACCGCCGCCTTTTCGTGTCTGTCTACCGCCCCATGGCGAGCGCCTTTTTAAGCCTTGGCTTTACCCGGCGCTTTGTACGCGTGGAAAACGGCTTATCCGCCTTGCGGGGAAACGTATCGTGCAGCGCCCCGTCCACATCCACATGGAACCCCCAGCCCCAAACCTGCCTTTTCAGCTTTTCCTTCATACGCTCGCGCTCCTTTTCTTGTCCGGCTTCCGTTTTATACCAGAAAACGTACCAACGAGATCAGCGGCGAGGCCAGCAGAATCAGCAAATTCTTGCCCCACGGCGTTACAAGCGCCTCAACGCCGTCCTCCTGGACATAGCCTCCATCCGCCTCTACCCTCAGCGATTGCGCGCGCATCTCCCGCATGTGCGCTTCCAGCTGCTCGTTTACGGCCTCGCTGCGTATTACCAGCATCAGCTCCGTATCGCTGTACGCGCTTCGCATATCAAAATTGAAGGAACCGAACACGCTGATGTCGCGGTCAATCAGCATGGTTTTGGTGTGCATGGAGGCGTCGCCCTGAAATTCATACAGCGCAAGCTCCATCTTTGTGACCATCGGCCTGTGGAACACCGCGTCCGCCGAGGCCACAATATTGTTGCCGCCCGCGCGCGAGTTGGTGATGATCTGCATATCCGCCGGCAGAGCCGCGGCCTGAGCCAGGTCGTCCCGCATCCGGCTGTTCAGCACCAGATAGGGCGTTTGAATCCATACGCGCTCCCGCGCCTCCCGCATCAGGGCGGTCAGCCCAGCCCATACCCCGGGCTGCTTCACGCCCGCCTCCATGGGGTTATACAGCAACGCAAAGCCGTCAATGGGGGCGGTTTGCGCCTCCCAATCCACGGGGGCCATCGCCCCGGCGTAGCTTTGGCGCAGCGCCGTATACCGCGCGTTCAGTTCGCCGCGCAGCGCCTCAACCGCCTCCCGCCTGCCCGCTGGCAGGCCCGTAAACCGCGGCTCGCACTGTGTTTCCCACAGCGTATCAAAGTATGCCGCCAGCGCGGCGCAGGCGCTGCCCTCCGCCGGGCTTTCACGCCACACCAGCACATCCATATCATAATTATAGCTGGGATGACCCTCCTGCGTCAAAAACTCATCGGAAATATTGCGCCCGCCCAGCACGAAAACCCGGTCGTCGGCGATCACATATTTCTCGTGGTAGCGCGCGCTCAGTCCCCAGGGCTCCAAAAGGTTTACGGGGTTATAATACCGCACCTCAATATTGGGATGGGTTCCCAACGCATAGCCAAGATTGCTACCCAGCAGATTCACCGCGCCAATCAGCCCGTCCGTCAGCACGCGCACGGAAACGCCCCGGTCAGCCGCCGCAAGCAGCGCGGCGGCGATAGCCCTGCCGCTTTCGTCATCCGCATACAAATAGGTACCCACCACCAGCGAGGTTTTCGCGTTTGCAATCAGGTTCAGCCTGGCTTCCAGCGCCTGTCGGCCCGTGGGCAGAATCGTCGCGCGATCTCCGCTCGCCGCCTGGCGCGCCGCCATGGCGGATACGACGGCTTCCTCCGGCCCTCTGGGCACGGCGGCATAGGGCACGACCGCCGCTGCCACATACAGCGCCAAAAAGACCCCCAGCAGCCTGCGAAGCGTTTTGCGATGCCTTCGCATAACAGATCCTCCTGTGATACTCCCTACCATTTTTATGATAGCAGACAAAAATGAACAAAATATGACAGAACGGAAAAGGAATCGCTTTCCCTGTCAAAAAGCGCTTTTTTCTCTTTTGCGCCGCTCAAGGTTGTGCTATGATAGAAAGGGAAGTGAAAACCAAGGAGGGGGAAAAACAGCCATGGATCGCAAACGTTTCCGGAGCGTGCTGCTGCTTGCTTTTTGCATTACCGGCATGTATTTCCTATTTGAGCACAGCGGCGCGCTGCTTGGCTTTTTTCAAAAACTATGGCTGATTCTTGCTCCGTTTCTGCTTGGCGGGGCGTTCGCTTTTATCCTAAACGTGCCCATGC
>JALEIQ010000031.1 GCA_022769795.1 Clostridiales bacterium | reverse complement strand
GCGCGGGCGTTCAGCTTGGCGCGCTCAAGGGCAAGGTGTTTGCGCCGGATCACGCGCTGGCCATGGCGCTGCCCCTGCCCGTTGCGCTGCCCGCGCTGCCGCTCACCCGTGAGCAGGCGCTGCTTTACCAGCGCGGCGAAGCGCTACCCGCGCCGGATGCGCTTACCGGCTATGCGCTGGCCACCTATCAGGGGCTGCCGCTCGGCTTTGGCAAGGCCAGCGGCGGGCAGTTCAAAAACCACTATCCCAAGGGCCTGCGCAGGCCCTAACCCAAAGGAGAACCCGCATGCAAAGCATACGTTTGAAGGGAATCGCCCTGCCTGTTTCGCGTCTGTGCGTGGGCGGCTGCCCCGCCGGGGAATACGGCTGGGGCAAGGTGGATCACGCCCAAATCGAGGGCGCGATTCGCCGCGCCTACGAGTTAGGCCTCAATTTCTTTGATACCGCCGATACCTATGGCCTGGGCCGCTCGGAACAGAACATGGGCGAGGTGCTTCGCCCCGTGCGCGAGCGCGTGGTCATCGCCACCAAATTCGGCGTGCGTGTGGAGGGCGGCAAAACCTTCTACGATAACTCCCCCGCCTATATCGACCGCGCGCTTGGCGAAAGCCTCAAGCGCCTGCATACCGATTATATCGACCTCTACCAGGTGCATTATCTGGACGGCCATACCCCCGTGGAGGAGCTGATGGAGGCGCTCATCCGCCATAAACGCAGCGGAAAGATTCTCGCCATCGGGCTAAGCAACATCACGCCCGGGCAAGCCGCAGCTTTTGCGCCCTATGCGCAGGAAATCGCCACGTTTCAAAACCATTACAGCCTGGCGCACCGGGGCGATGAAGCCGCCGTGCTCCAAACCGCCCAGGCCCTTTCCGCCGCTCCCTTCACATGGGGCAGCCTGGGTCAGGGCATTCTAACGGGCAAGTATGGCGCGGACGTTCATTTTGACAAGGATGACCGCCGCAGCCGCGCCGTATACGATAATTTCTACGGCGATAAGTTGCAAAAGAACCTGCGCATTGTGGAAGCCATGCGTCCCATCGCGGAGGCGCACGGCGTGCCCGTGGCCGCCGTGGCCGTGCGCTGGATTCTGGATCATCTTCCCGGCAGCGCGGTCATTACGGGCATGAAATCCCCCGCGCAGGCGGCAAGCAACGCCATCGCGCTGAGCTTTGCGCTTACGCAGGCGGAGCTTGCCGCGCTTGACGAGGTTTCGCTGTAAAGTTTCGGAGCCCGACAGCCGTTTGAAAGAGAGAAAAATCCGTTCCCAAGCGCCGCTTGAGAACGGATTTTTGCCGCTTTTGAAAAATGAAATTCATGTCTGCCCCCGCGCCCATTCGCGTCGCGGGCCTATTTCAAATACAGGTTCATCAAATCCGCGTCATAATCCCGATCGCCAATGCGGAAGAAATTGCGGTAGCAGCCTATGCGTTCAAAGCCCATCTTCTGGTACAGGTTAATGGCGCTGGCGTTATCGGAGCGCACCTCCAGCTCGATCACGTCAATGCCCACCGCGCGCGCGTGCTCAATCAGCCGGTTCATCATCTGCGTACCCACGCCCCGGTGCCAGAACCTTTGCCTTACGCTGATTGCCAGCACCGCGCGGTGTGCCGCGCGCCCGCTCATGCCCTTCAGCGACGCCACGGAGGCCAGCTCGCCGCCGATGTAGCCCACCAGCATCACGCTTTTGCCGCTCACCGCCCCGATATACGCCTGCTCGTCCTCCACGGACATATGGGCAAAGCCGTCCGCGCCAAACATCAGGTTGTCGGATTCGCCGCCCACCTGGTTTAGATACGCCAGCATGGCCTGCGCATCCTCGGGCTGCGCCTTGCGGATAACCAGGCGCTCCGCGCCCGTATCCGCGTCCGTGTTGCGAATGAGCTTGCGCTGGATTTTGCCGCTGATGGTTTTGGGCAGCTCGTCCACAAATTCCACAATGCGCGGATATTTATAGGGGGCCGTAACCTTCTTAACGTGGTTTTGCAGCTCCTTAATCAGCGCGTCGCCAGGCTCGTAGCCCCTGTTCTTCACCAGCACGACGGTGGCCTTTACCACCTGGCCGCGGTCGGGATGCGGCACGGCTGTCACGGCGCATTCCAGCACGGCGGGGTGCGTAAGCAGCGCGCTTTCCACCTCAAACGGCCCGATGCGGTAGCCGCTGGACTTGATTACATCATCGCTGCGGCCAATAAAGTTAAAATACCCGTCCACATCGCGCCAGGCCATATCGCCGGTATGGTACATGCCGTCATAAAATACCGCGTCCGTTTGCTCCTGGTTGCGGTAATAGCCAAGGAACAGCCCGGCGGGATGCCCCTTGTCAAGCCTTACGACGATCTCGCCCTCCACGCCGTCCTCCACGTCGCGGCCATGCTCGTCCACCAGGGCGATATCATACGCGGGCGAGGGGCGGCCCGTGCTGCCGGTTTTGGGCTCCATCCACTTGCTGGTCATCAAAAGCGGCGTGGTTTCGCTTTGGCCAAAGCCCTCGTGAATCTTAACCCCGGTCTGGCGGTAAAACTGCTCGTACACCTCGGGATTGAGCGGCTCTCCCGCGCAGTTGGCCCAGCGCAGGGCGCTCAGGTCATAGCGGTTCAAATCCTCCTTAATCATGAAGCGGTACACCGTCGGCGGCGCGCAGAAGCTGGTAACATGATGCTTTGCGAGCATTTGAAGCAAATCCGCCGCGATAAAACGGTCAAAGTCGTACACAAACAGCGTTGCGCCGCAAATCCATTGCCCGTACAGCTTGCCCCAGCCCGCCTTCGCCCAGCCCGTATCCGCCACGGCGATGTGGATATCCTCATCGCCCACGTTGTGCCAATAATACGCCGTGACCGTCTGCGCAAGGGGATAGGTCCAGCTATGCGCCGCCATCTTGGGCATGCCGGTGGTGCCGCTGGTAAAGTACATAAGCATGATATCGTCGTTATTGGGCAGCTCCCTCGGCTTTTCCCATACGACGGAGGCCCGGGAAAGCTCCGCGTCAAAATCCAGGAAGCCCTCCGCGCCGCCCAGCGTGAACAGCGCCTCCAGCGTGTCGCATTCTGCGGCGGCGGCCAGCACATTGGCGCGCACCTCGGGTTCCTCCACGCAGATGACGGCACGCGCGCTGGAAGCCTGGACGCGGTAAAGAATATCCTTTTTTTGCAGCTGCGCCGTGGCGGGAATCAGCACGCAGCCCACCTTGAGCAGACCCACCGCCGCCACCCAGTACTGCCAGCGGCGTTTGAGCATCAAAAGAACCGGGTCGCCCTTTGCAAGGCCGTGCGCCTTGAATACATTGGCGGCCTGGTTGCTCATGCGGCTGATATCGCCAAAGGTAAAGGTACGCTCGTTGCCTCTTACATCGCACCAGATCAGCGCGCGCTTTTCAGGCGAGATGCGCGCGTATTCATCCACAACGTCATAGGCAAAGTGAAAGCGCGGCGGTATATTTAAGGTAAAGTTTTTTTCAAAGTCTTCCTGAGAGGTCAAATCGGTACGGATATAACGGTCAGCCAGCATACGGTTTTCATACTCCTTCGCTGCGGCGGCCAGGCAGCCCGGGCTTTAGGGAATCACAATCGCCAAAAACTGCACCGGCTCCCCGCCCACGGCCTCCATGGCATGGGGCGTGCGCGAATCATAATACACGCTGTCGCCGGGGTGCAAAATCACATCGTTCTTGCCGATTACAATATGCATGGTTCCCGAAAGGATGTAGTCAAACTCCTGCCCGTCATGGCTGTTGGGAATCAGGGTTTTGTTGTCCTCAGGGGCCACGGTTACATACATCGGTTCAATTTTCCTGTGCACAAAGTTATACGCCAGGTTGCGGTACACATACTGGTCATGGCAGCTGGTTTCCACCTGGCCCTTGCCCGCGCGCGTCACGCTAAGCACGTTCAATCGGGGCGCCTCGCCGGTTAACAGCTCCGTCATGTCCACATGAAAAACCTCGCCGATTTTCACCAGAAAGCTGATGGGCATGTCGACTTCGCCGCTTTCATATTTGCGGTACTCGTCCACGGGTACGTTTAGTGCCTCCGCCATTTGCTCGACGGTGTAGTCCGAGATTTCGCGAAGGTCCAAAATTCGCATGGCGACTTGCTTCACAGGATCGGACATAACGGGTGCGCCTCCTTCTTGCCCCGTCTGGGCGGCTTTGGCGTATTATAGCACAGAAGCGTCCGGCGGCGCAACCACAAAAACGCGCCCGCCTCAACACCCAATCTTCACACAACCATCATGCTTTGAAAAGAAAGCCCCTTTACCATAAAGCGGTATGAAGCATTACCCCTGCATAAGGAGGAACGATTATGAAAAAGCTGGTTAAGATCTTGCTCTTGCTCATTGTGCTTGGCGCGGGCGGCTATTTTGGCTGGCGCTATTATCAGGCGCGCAGCGTGGCGGCGGTACGCACGGTTTCGGAAAGTGCCTACACGGAATACGTCATTGAACGCGGCAACCTGTCCAAAACGGTTACGGGAACGGGCACCCTGTCTATCAGCCAAACCGAGGATATCGCTCCCAGCTATGCCGTAACCGTTACGCAGACGCTTGTGGATACAGGCGATGCCGTTTCGGCCGGAGAAGCGCTGATGACCATCGATATCGACGCGCTCAGAACCGCGGCCAGCACCCTGGAAACCGAGCTTGAAGCAACCGAGAGCGAGATCGCCTCCATCACCTCCAGCTATTCCAGCACCGCCTATATCCGAATGCCCCAGTATGCCCGCATCAAAGAGGTATATATTGAAAAGGGCCAGTATATTCAGGACGTGATGGCGGAGAAGGGCTGCATCGCGCTTGCCTCGCTGGACGGCTGGATGTACGTGGAAACTCCCGTGCAGGAGGGGATGGAAATCGGCTCCACGGTCAACGTACAGGTAGGCCGCACCGCGCTGGAGGGCACGGTGCGCGGCCTGGACAACGGCACGGCCATGATTACCTTTTCCGACGCCTACGGCGCGGAGGGGCAGGAGGTAACGCTTACCTATAACAAGCAAAGCCTGGGCACCGCCATGGCCCATATCCATATGCCCTACCGCCTCACCACCTCGGAGAAGGGCTATATCAGCGGCGTATACATAGAGCCTAACGACCGC
>JALEIQ010000004.1 GCA_022769795.1 Clostridiales bacterium | reverse complement strand
ATGATCTATTTGAACATGTGCTCTGTGATGCGCCGCTGCGACCCTGAAAACACTCCGAAGTATGACGAGCGCTCCCGCAAATGTGTGGAGGATATTTTCCGCTACCATCACAAGCCCGAGCTGCGCTGCACGTTGGAAAACGTAGGCCCCAACGGCGAGGTGCGCGACCAGGTGACGGAAGGCCGCATTGTGAATCCCGGCCATGATATCGAATGCAGTTGGTTCCTGATGGAGTTTGCCAACTACGCTGGCGACGCGGAGCTGCACCGTAAGGCTGAAACGGTTTTCAATTACGCTATTGAGGCCGGATGGGACAAGGAATACGGCGGACTTTTGTACTTTATCGATTGCAAGGGCCTGCCGCCTGAAGCCTACGAGCATGATATGAAGCTTTGGTGGCCTCACAACGAGATTTTGATCGCCTCCATGATGGCCTATCGCGATACCGGCGACGAACGCTTCTACGATTGGTTCACCAAAACGCTGGACTATTGCAAGCAGGTGTTCAGCGATCCTGAATACGGCGAATGGTACGGTTACCTGCGTCGCGATGGCAAGCCTACAATGCCCTCCACCAAAGGCAGCACCTTTAAGGGGCCGTTCCACCTGCCCCGCATGCTCAGCATGGTTGACCAGATGATCGGCGAGGTGCTGGCGAAATAAGCCTCAAAGGCTTATGCCGCAGCGCCGGGCCCGAAGGTGCCAGCGCCGCGGATGCTTTCATCCTTGCACTTTTTAATCCAAAAGACCGCTCCGGCCCTGTTGGGTCTGAGCGGCCTTTTGGATTAGAAGCGTATCTTCCGCAGTACCACAGGGAACAGAGCCATGCGGATGCTTGCCATGCGGTCAATATAAGCGCTCACCGCGCGGCAACCGGGCCGCTTCGTGACAAAGCGCGCTGCTTGCCATTTGCGTTTATCCGTGATACCATACGCATGAAAGCGCCGCAGTAACAGGCAGATTCTTTCTGCAATAAAGCGAAACGGCCATTCGTTGGATTTGAGCATACCTTTGATGATTTTTCTGGGAAGGAGGCGTTTTATGATTCGCTCTGAACGCCGGAACCTGATACGGACGTGCGCCCTGGCGCTGATAACGGCCATGCTGCTGCTGCCGCTTGGCGGCGTGGCGCAGGAGCTGCCTGCGGCGGGAGAACGCAGCCAGATTGTACGCGTGCTGCTAAGCCGCTTAGGCCTGACAGATCGCATGGATATCACGCTGATTTCGCCTTATACCGCGGCTACGCAGGAGGGCGTGAACATGCATTTTCAGGCCGGAAGCGAGCTTGCGCTGATTTTCCGTGACGGAGCGCTGTACTTGTACTATGAGGGGATGAGCCTGCTGGTAGGGCAAAGCCTTACCTTGAAGCGCGACGCTTTGGAAGACCAGGACGAGAGCGGTTTTCGGCTTACCAACTATTCCGCGCTATACCGTGGCGATTTGCAGTTAGATATGGCCGATGGCAAGCTGCGGCCTATTTTAAGCCTGCATGTGGAGGACTATCTGCTGGGCGTGGTGCCCTATGAGATGAGCGAAGCGTTCCCCCTGGAGGCGCTCAAGGCACAGGCGGTTGCTGCGCGCACCTACGCGCTGCGCAAGCAGGACGCTTCCAAAGCCTATGATCTGGTGGACACGACCAACGATCAGGTCTTTAGAGGCTATTTGCCTGGAAAGAGCCAGACAGAGCGCGCCATTCGCGAAACGCGCGGCGTTTGTGGCTTTTATAAGGGCAAGCTGGCACAGTGCTACTATGCCGCCAGCAACGGCGGACAAACCGAGCTGGTGGAAACCGTATGGCCTACCGCCGAGGACTTTGGCTATTATGCCTTTGGCGATGATCCATACGATGTGGAGAATCCAGCCAGCGTGGTGCGCGCCTTTGAAATGAAAAAGACCTACGCGGCCAGTGAAAATGCTCCATACGCGCTGCGCAAGCTTTTGGCAAGCCGCTTGGCGGACGCACTGGAGGCGCGGGGATATGACGCCGCCCCGGAAAGCGTGCGCGTGGACGCAATAGAGAGCGTAACAACCGATACCCCGGAAAACGCGCAAAGCAAGCGCATGACCATGCTGCATATGACGGTGCGCATCAGCGGACGCACGCGCAGAGAGGCGCCTGTGGAGATGATTGATAGCGACACCGAGGAGGTAAGTCTGTTCGAGGTGCGGGAACCGGCGGAAGCGCCTACGGCTTCCCCTGCGCCAACGCCAGCCGCGGAAGCGCTGGCGCAAGACGCGGCTCCAACGCCCCAACCTACGCCGGAGCCGACACCCGAACCGATTTACGGGCCCTTTACCGCTATTGAGGAAGCCTTCACACTGGATATGCCCATATTCCCGGACGCGGAAAGCGCCTTATCGCTGGATATCAGCGGAAATTATGATAATGAGCTTTGGAGCGTTGTGGAAAGCAAAACCGCTTACACGGTGCAGGCCAGACGCTTTGGCCATGGCGTGGGCATGAGCCAGCGTGGCGCGCAGTGGATGGCCGGCGCGTATGGCAAGACATATCAGGAGATTTTGGCGTTTTATTATCCAGGGCTCACCCTGATGCGATACGCAGAGGAACCGTTGACGCTTACGCGGCCTGAGGAGGCTCTTTCCGCCACGGCGGGCCCAGCGCCTTCGCCAACGCCGCGGCCAACGGTGATGCCCCTAACCCAGCAGCCCCAGGCGGATCAATGGATTGCGCTGGTAACGGAAATTGATGACGATAGTTCGCTCAACCTGCGCGAAACACCAGACCTGAACGGCAACATACAGATCAGGCTATATAAAAACCAGCGCTTGCTGGTACTGGAACGCTGCGCCGAGGATGGCTGGGTAAAGGTACGCACCGATATGGCAGAGGGGTATGTGATGGAGAAATATCTGACGCCAGAAGAATCCTGAACGGCACATTACAATTTTACAAATGCGAAACATTGTTTTTTCCTCTGGTATTTTGGCGAATCCTGTCGTATACTGATAGCGTAGCCCCGTGTTACGCATAGGATGTGCCAAGGAGGATGCCATATGGAAACACCCATTGTTCCAGGTGGTCATGGAAGCCTGCATCAGGCCCCGCGCAGGCGGCGCCGTAGCGGCAGAATAGGCCGGTTTTTCCGGGGCTATTTGATGTTTGTGGGCGCGTTAACCACGCTGTACGTGCTGGTACAGGTGCTGGTGCTTGTGTTTGTGGAGCTTTCCAAGTGGATGCCGGCGCAGCCGGTGATTTGATGCGGGAGGATTGGCCGCTTGAAAAGGTTTTTCAAAAGATTGTTTGGTTTTGTGATTTGCTTGGCGTTGGCGTTCGGGGTGATGCGGTTTGGGCCCGCCGTTTATACCCGCCTGTTTGGCGAGGGAAACACCCGTTGGATCAGCGAAAGACTATCCGAAACCCTGCGTGAGAAAAACGAGCTGGTGGTCTATGAAATTGAAATGACTGGCCAGGAAACCGTTTCACAGGAGGCGTGGTTGCTGGGCACCGTGCAGAAGGTGGAGATGCCCTATACCTTCCAAATGCGCTTTACGGTGGATTTAAGCCGCTCAGTGGTCAGCGCAGAGGATGGAACCGTGGAAATACGCGTGCCCTCGCCTGTGCCGGGATATCAGAAGCTTACTGTGGACGAGGACAACATGCGCAAGTATGACTGGCTGTATCCGCTTACGCCGCAGCGCTATGCCGCTATCAAGCAGGAGCTTGAGGACAGGCTGTTTGAGGAATACAGCGCCAATGACCAATACCGCCAGAATGCCTGGAACAGAACAGTTTACAATCTGGAATCGCTGTTCAGCACTGTAACGAAGGAAAGCATATTGGGCGCAGGCTGTCAGGTACGAGTTGTGGAGGATAGCACGCTAAACGCAACGGCCCAAGAGCAGGCTGCATAAATGTTACATGTTTCAAGCGGCGCGTTCTTTGACGAAGGAAGGGCGCGCCGCTTGACGTTTCTTTTCTATTTGACGAGGCTTCAATAGCGCTGGTATGTTCCAAACATATTTACAAAGTATGAAAAAAGCGTTACAATAAAGCGAAACCTATCGAAAGTATGGAGCTTGGAGGTGCTGTGTGTGGGCGCATTGTCCAGCCTTACGGCCAATTTATCGGAAATTCTGGTGTATGCCGCCATTGCGCTGGTTACACTGATTGGCATAGTCAAGTGCATTTATCCCCTGTTGCGCAATGCGGCGCTGTTAAACCGCGCGGTGATTAAGCTGGAAAAGAGCGCCGGAGCGGGGGAGCGGCCGCTGTGGCGGGAGGCACGCTTCCTGGGCCGTTCGTTGCGTAACGAATGGCAGCAGTTCCTGCTGAACGCGGGGCAACTGGATATGCGCGGTATCCCCTGCGATACGCACGAATACATTAACGAAGAAAGCGTTGTGGAAAAACCGGGCCATGCCCAACTGGCAGAGATGATTCCCGGGCTGCTTACGTCGCTGGGCATTCTGGGTACCTTTATGGGCCTGATGCAGGGCCTAACCAGCGTGGATTTCAGCAATGCCCAGGGAACAATTGAAAGCATTCCGCAGCTTTTGAGCGGCATGCGTTTTGCTTTTGCCACATCGGTGGCAGGCATTGCGTGCTCGCTGATGTTTAACATGTTCAACCGGATGGCGGCTGGCCGCGCCATTCGGGCGCTGGATAATTTTGAGGACGCGTTTTATGAGCTGGCAATGCCGCGTCCCTTGCAGCCCGAGGTGCAGCTACTGTGCCAAAAGCAGGATGATGAAGCGCGCATGGCGCATCTGGCGGAAAGCATGAGCAACCATATTGCGGCTTCATTGGAGATGGCTATCAGCCGCGCCATGTCGCCGCTTACGCAATCCCTGGATACTTTCATTAAATGCGCTACGCGCGAACAGGTGGATGGCGTAAGGCGCATCGTTGGCCAATTTGTGCAGCAGATGAATACCTCCCTAAGCGACCAGATGATCGCCCTAGGCGACACGATGCGGGCTGTAAACCAGGGACAGCTTCAAACCCAGCAAAATCTGCAAACCACGCTGGACGCGGCGCGCGCTATGGCGCAGGATGCAAAGGCCATGCAGGAGGCCAGCGCGGAGATCGCCCGGCAGATGCAGCTGTTGAACGAAGAAATGGAGAACGAGCGCGCTAGGCGCGAGGGCGGCTTGAATGCCGCGCAAAGCGCCAGCGACAATCTTACCAAGCAGCTTGAAGCCCTTTCAGATTCGCTTGGACGCATGCAGGCCGCGGTGGAGCAGCTTACGGGTGAATTGGACAGCCAGCCACAGGAGGACAACGAGCCTGAACAGGCTGTGCTTGATATGTAAGGAGAAGCGTCAATGTCACGCAAACGATATGTGCGCCGCACAGGCGGCAGAGCAGACGGCGGCTCGGCATGGATCAGCTATTCGGATATGATGGCGGCGCTGCTGCTGGTTTTTGTACTTGTACTGTGCTATAGCGTTTATCAGTACTTTTTGATGCTGGAAACCAAAACGGCTGAGCTGGATGAGCAAAGCGCGCTGTTGAGCGCCCAGCAAAGCACGCTAGACGAACAAAAGCTTACTCTAGATAAGCAGCAGGAGGAGCTTTCCACCCAACAGGCTGCGTTGACCGCAAAACAGAATGAGTTAACCAGTGCGCTTACCCAGCTAGACGAGAAGGAAAGCCTGCTCAACGATCAAAGCCTGACCCTTGAGGAGCAGGAGAAGATTATCCTTGCGGCGCAGGCGGCTCTTACGCAAAAGGAAGAAGAACTGACCGCCGCCAACACCGAGCTTGAAACCAAACAGCAGGAGTTGGCCAACGCAACCATCCTATTGGGCCAGCAGCAAGCGGCCATGGATAACCAGCAGCAGCGGCTTGACGATCTGGTAGGTGTGCGCACCAAAATTGTCAAGGAACTCACTGCCGCCCTGAATCAGGCAGATCTCAAGGCCAGCGTGGACAGCAATACCGGCGATATCATGCTGGAAAGCGCGGTTTTCTTCGATGTTGCCAAGAGCAGCATCAAAGATAGCGGACGCGCCCTGCTGGACGAGTTTATTCCGGTGTATCTAGGCGTGCTGTTGCAGCCGGAATATCAGGACTATCTTGGGGAAATCATTATTGAAGGCCATACGGATACGCAAGGTACCTATCTGGTGAACCTGGAGCTATCGCAGCAGCGTGCGTTGAGCGTGGCAACCTATTGCCTGGAAATGCCGGGCCTGCGCGAGAATCAACTCTCCAAGCTACGCGATATTCTTACCGCGAAGGGACGCAGCTACTCCGACCCCATTTATAACAGCGACGGAACCATTAACATGGATGCGTCACGGCGCGTGGAATTTAAGTTCCGCATGAAGGATTCGGAAATGATTGACGAAATCCGCGGCATACTGAGCTCGGACAATGAATAAGAAAGGCGGTGCGGAAAGATGCGTGGATTGAAAATTGCGGCGATAGCGTCGGTTTCGCTTCTGCTGGTGATGGCGCTGTTGGTTGGTTACTTCTTTTTAACGGCTGAGGTACAAGTGACCGCCATCAGCGCGCAGGGCATTCCCGCTGGTAACGATACCGCCGCCTTTGAGCAGTTAAAAAGTGCTGTGACAGAAGGCACCTTTCAGGGAACGCTGTACCAAAAGCCTCTGGAATGGAAGGACGCGTCCGAATACGTCTATCTGACCTATACGCTGCGGATACGCAATAATTGCCTTGTTCCCATTGATATGATTGAGGCGCAGGTTGTGCCGCAGTCTACGGATATTTTACAGCTGGGCGATTTTGAGGTGCGCTCTCTTGAGGCCAAAAGCGAGGGCGACCTGACCGTTCGGGTGCTGGCCCCCAAGGATACGCATCCCGTTCGGGAGATCATTGTTACCTACTATGTGTGGGGCGTATCCTTCAACCTGAAAACCACCTATGGCGGTTGAAAATTTGAAGAACCATTCAGTGCTTATGCCAACGCCGAAAGCCATGTTCGCCAGGAACGTGGCTTTTGAAAATTGTTCTAAAAAATTTGATAAGTGTGAAAAAAATACTTGACACCGCAAGACAATCGGACTATAATATCACCTGTGCCTTGAAGGAAAGCACTTCGAGGACGAGGTAAATAACTGGGTGTGGCGCAGTTTGGTAGCGTGCTTGAAT
>JALEIQ010000292.1 GCA_022769795.1 Clostridiales bacterium | reverse complement strand
GCCGCGCACGTCGCTTTTCCAGCCGGGCAGCATGGTATAAACGGGCTTGCAGCGCTCAAGCGTGGGCGTGGAGGGGAAGTCCGTAATGGTTTTGCCATCTACCTCATAGGCGGTGCATACGGGAATCTCGTCCAGGTAGCCCAGCACGTCCAGGTTGGTGAGCACAGCTTCGGTAGCGCCCTGCACCATGCAGCCGTAGCGGGTGGCCACCGCGTCAAACCAGCCGACGCGACGGGGACGGCCGGTGGTCGCGCCGTATTCGCCCGCGTCGCCGCCGCGGTTGCGCAGCTCCGTGGCCTCGTCGCCAAAGAGCTCGGTGGTGAAGGGGCCTGCGCCCACGCAGCTTGAATAGGCCTTGGTTACGCAGAAGATATCCTTCATGGCGGAGGCGGGCACGCCCGCGCCAACCGTGCCGTAGCCCGCCAGCGGCGAGGAGGACGTGGTATAGGGATAGATGCCGTGATCGGGGTCGCGCAGGCTGCCCAGCTGCCCCTCCAGAAGCACGGTTTTGCCCTCCTTGAGGGCCTTATGCAGGTACAGTGTGGTATCAATCACCATGGGACGGATGCGCTCGCCCAGCGCCTTTACGTGCGCAATGAGCGCCTCCAGGTCAATCGGAGGCTTATGGTACAGGTTTTCCAGGGTGACGTTCTTTTGCTTGACCGCGCTTCCAAGGCGCTGGCGCAGGATTTCATCGTCATAAATCTGGCATACCTGGATGCCGATTTTCAGGTATTTATCGCCATAGAAGGGCGCGATGCCGCTCTTGGTGGAGCCAAAGCTGGCCTTGCCCAGGCGTTCTTCCTCAAAACGGTCAAAATCCACGTGATAGGGCAACATAACCTGCGCGCGGTCGGAAATGTACAGCTTGGGGTTGGGCACGCCGCGCGCCACCACGCTGTCATATTCGTTAAGCAGCTTTTCAATATCCAAAGCCACGCCCGGGCCGATGATGTTGGCGATATTTTGATGAAACACGCCTGAGGGCAACAGGTGGAGGGCAAATTTTCCATAATCATTGATAATGGTGTGCCCCGCGTTTGCGCCGCCCTGGAAACGCACGACGACGTCGCTGTTTTCGGCAAGCACGTCGGTAATCTTGCCTTTTCCCTCGTCGCCCCAGTTTGCGCCTACGATGGTACGGACCATAGCATATGATCCCCTTTCAATGGTTTTTCGCGCCGTCCCTGCGGCGCGGAGGCAGGCATAATGCCCCACGTTTCTTTATACTATACCCTGTATGGAATGTCAAGCAGACGGGAGGGAAACCACATGCTCAAACGGAAAAAAACTTTTGTATCGACGCTTGCGGCTGCCGTGCTGGCCGCCGCCCTGGCCGCACCCTACCAGGACGGCATTTACCGCGACGTTGCGCCGGGATATAACGATGAAGTAATCGTAACCGTTACCGTGCGCGACGGAGAAATTATTGCCCTGACCGCTGAAAACCGATCCGGCGAGGAGAGCGAGTATTTTGGCAAGGCTGAGGCGGGCATGGCCGCCGCCATTCTGGAAAAGCAGGGGATTGAGGAGGTGGACACGGTGACGGGGGCCACCGGCACCAGCCAGAGCATTCTTACCGCCATGGAGGGAATCTTGGAGCAGGCGGTCTATACGGGGGAGGACGGGCGGACGCAGCCCGAGGGGCAAGCCACATAAGCGCGACGGCGTAAGGGTTTAAGAGATACGCCAGCCCAAACGGGCTGGCGCGTGGCTGCCTTTGAACGGCGCGGAGTGTTAGTTTTTGGATAGCGGCAGAAAGTTCAACTGCCCGGCCTCATGCATGACTGGACGGGAGGCGGCCTTTGAACGCATTACATGCGTGGAAATAATCACAAGAAATTCCGAAACCGTGGGCTGACGATCCAGCGGGAAGCGCGCCATCTCGCGCAGCAGACCGGGGTTGACGGACCATGCGCGCTGAATCACGGTGCGCAGGCCGCGTTCCACGGCGGAATAGCTGGTGCCGCAGGTCATGGCAACAGGGATGAGCACGTCTTGCTTGAGGTTTTCCAACTTATCTTCGTCCTGCAGGACCAACATTAGGGCATAATAGGCAAAGCGAAAGCCCTTGTAGTTTTTGCCGATGCCAAGATTGTGAAGAATCGTTTGCGTATCTATCATTGGTATACCCTCCTCAAACTGTGTTCTTGAAAAGGATAAAACCAGAAGCGCGGAATTTGGCATAAATAGGCATAATACGGTAAGAAGCGGCAAAAAATGACGGACAGATAACAATGAACCCTGGCAAAGCGCGCAAACTAGCGCACAAAAATAAGCGGTTCGAATCTTTTCAGGAAAGAAGGAACCGCCTATTGGAGAGCCGCATGCGCACAGCACTGCGGACAGGAGCATTTTGATTTGGAAAGAGAGATACCCCCTCACCGGCTCCCCAATGGGGGATGGGGAGCCGGCGAGGGTGACAGGGAAACTGGCGAAAACGCGCAAGGAGTATCCGCAATTTCTGGTTTTATCCTGAGTGGTGCGGAAAACTGGGGGTTATTCTAAGGAAGCATCAATAGGTTTCGGTATTGCTGGCACAACTTGTCCGTTCAAGTACATTTCCATTCGCGTCCTTTACGGTGCCGTAAACCATCACGCGATAGCTGTAGCCCTTGGTAACCGCTTTGCTGCCACCCGCTGCTGCCGTTGAACCGGGGGATGCGGTTTCACTCCAGGATGCAAGCTGTTTCCAGCGCCCATCGACTAACTGCTGAAGGCGGACAGAAACGGTCGCGATTTTGGTTGAGCTGTTTGGCGACACGAGCCCATCACATCCGGCTACCCCGTTTTTGATGCTTAGACCAGCTGAGATTAGACTGGTATCTGAGTAATACGGTGAAATTGGAGGAAGAATTTGGGCGAAAGCACTTACAGAAACGCTAAGGATAAGGAATGCCAGAATTAGACCAGTTAGCCTCTTTTGCATGTAGGAAGACCTCCTATTAATGATTATTCATTACTAAAAGACAAAACAGGAATAAAAAATGTTGGTTGATTGTAAAATCAAGTTGGACACTTAAATGAAAAAATCCATAGTGATTATTCTCCCCGTGGTAGAATGCAGTTGCGACACAACATTTGCCAAAGGAGGGCAATCACTATGGACTGCCAAGATTATAGCACAGTCA
>JALEIQ010000274.1 GCA_022769795.1 Clostridiales bacterium | reverse complement strand
ACGCTGATTGAGGCGGGCGCATGCATTTTGAACACCTTCGAGCCGGAGTTTTCCGAGCTGGCGGCGCAGGAGCTGGAGCGAAACGGCGTGCGTGTGCGCGTGGACTGTCGCGTGAGGGAAATTGCCGAGGAGGGCAACCGCCGCGTGGTTCATACCGATACGGACGCGATTGAGGCCGATTTGGTTGTGATGGCGGTGGGCGTGACGCCCGCGACGGACTTTTTGCGCGATACGGGCATACGCATGGCGCGCAACGGCGCGATTCTGGTGGATCGGGAGATGCGCGCCTCGCTGGAGAACGTATACGCCGCGGGGGACTGCGCCGTGGTGTATCACCGCCTGATGGAGGAGGACTATTTTATTCCGCTGGGCACTGTCGCCAACAAATGCGGACGCATTGCGGGCGGCAACATGGCTGGCGGGCACGATAAATTTACCGGCGCGTTGGGTACGGCCGCCATTAAGGTGTGCGGGCTGGAAATGGGCCGCACCGGCATGAGCGAGCGGGACGCCAAGCGCCTGAAGGCGCAGTACCGCACCAAGCTGGTAACGGTATACGACCACCCAGCGTATTATCCCGACCCGGCCAAGCTGGTTATCAAGCTGCTGTATGAGGCGCGCACGCGCAAGCTGCTGGGGGCCTGCGTGGCGGGCGCACGCAACGCGGTGCTGCGCGCGGACATTTTTGCCGTGGCCATTCACAACGGCATGACGGCGGATGAACTGGGCATGGTGGACTTGGCCTACGCGCCGCCCTTTGCGGGCGTATGGGACGCCGTGCATATCGCGGCCAACGCCGCAAAGTGAGGCTGCCATGAAGAAGCTGTGTTCTCTTTTTGAGGCCATGGAGCAGGTGCGGGATGGCATGTGCGTGGGCCTGGGCGGCAATACGCTCAACCGTGCGCCCATGGCGGCGGTGTTTGCCATGATATGCCAGGGGCGCAGACATATGCGCGTTGTGAAAACCGCGGGCGGCATGGATGTGGACGCGTTGTGCCTGGCCGGGTGCGCCGACGCGGTGGACGCGGGGTTCATCAGCTATGAAAGCCAATACGGCCTGGCGCAGCACTACCGCAGGAGCGTGCAGAACGGTTTGGTGAAGGCCAACGAGCATGCCTGCTATACGGTTATTTCCGCGCTGAGGGCCGCCAGCTACGGCATTCCCTTTATGCCGGTACGCGGCTTGAAGCGCAGCGATTTAAGGCGGGTGAACGGCTACTTCAAGGATGTTACGGATCCCTTCAGCGGCGAAACGCTGGCGGCGGTACAGGCCATCCGGCCCGATGTGGCGGTGGTGCACGCCCAGATTGCCGACGGGCAGGGCAACGCCCTGTTTGAAGGCCCCAAATATGAGGACGTGCTTTTATCCCGCGCGGCCAAAAGCGTGATTGTTACGGCCGAACGCATCGTGGGGGAGGATTGGTTTGCCGCGTCGCCTGAAAAGGCGGATATTCCGCACTTCCTGGTATCGGCGGTTGTGCATGCGCCGCACGGGGCCGCGCCCTGCGCGTGCTACGGCTATTACGAGCCGGATGAGGCGGCAATTCGAGCGTTCCTTGCGCTGGAGGACGCGCGGGCGTTTGACGGCTTTCTGGAAAAGGAGTGCAGGCTATGATACGGCCCTGCGATATGATGACCGTTTCCCTGGCGCGGCTGATTGAGGATGGAGATACGGTGTTCCACGGCGTATCCTCCCACATGCCGATGATCGCGACGCTGCTGGCAAAAAGGCTGCACGCGCCAAACGCGGTGCATCTGAACATCCCCGGCGGGGTCGATCCCCAAAAGCCGGTGCTGAGAAAGTATACCAGCGCGGGCGGGGAGCTGTGGCAGAACGCCTGCGCGAGCTTTCCGCTGATGGAGGTGTTTGATCTGAGCATGCGCGGCGGGCTGGACGTGGCCTTTCTTAGCGGCGTGCAGTTTGACGCGGCGGGCAACGTAAACGCCTCTGTCATCGGGGAGTATCACAGGCCCAAGGTGCGCCTGCCGGGCGGCGCGGGCAGCGCCGTGCTGATTCCCACGGCCAGACGGGCCGTCATCTGGCGTACCAAGCACGACCGGCGTACCTTTGCCCAAAAGGTGGATTTTGTAACGGCGCAGGGCAATGTAAGCGAGATTGTGACCCCGCTGTGCATCTTTACCATGTATCAGGGAGAGCTGATTCTAAAAAGCGTGCATCCCTATTCCTCCATTGAGGAGGTGGCGGAGAACACGGGCTTTCCCATCCGGTATTTTTCCGTGGAGCAAACGCCGCCGCCCAGCGAAAGCGAGCTTCGCGCGCTGTGGGAGATCGATCCCATGGACTTACGAAGCATAGAATTTCGCTGAAGCAGGCTAAACAGGAAGAAAAAATTGATTTTCATAGAAAGGAAGTATGGTTTATGTCCCGCTACGATACCTATTTTCTCATGAAGGAAGCCGATGTGACCGGCTACATTCAGGCCAGGTATCCCGGCCATTTCGCGCCGGACGCCGTGCTTAGCGTAAAGGAGATTGGCGACGGCAACCTCAATTATGTGTTCCGCATCTGGGAGGAGAAAACGGGCAAATCCATCATCGTCAAGCAGGCGGGCGAGGCGCTGCGCATCTCGGCGGATATGAAGGTGTCCACCGACCGCAACCGCATCGAAAGCGAAATCCTGCAGCTTCAGGATCAGTACGCTCCCGGCCTGGTGCCGAAGATCTACGGCTATGACACCGTGATGTGCGCTTGCGCCATGGAGGATTTGTCCGATCACAAGCTGATGCGCTATGCGTTGATGAATCACGAAATCTTTCCGCGCTTTGCCGAGGATATTTCCACCTACATGGTAAACACGCTGCTGAAAACCACGGACGTGGCCATGGAGCACAAGGCGAAAAAGGCCCTGGTCAAGAGCTTCATCAATCCCGAGCTGTGCGAGATTACCGAGGATTTGGTGCTGACCGAGCCCTATAACGACTGCAATCACCGCAATAATGTGTTCCCGCCCATCGCCGAATTTGTGAAGCGCGAGCTGTATGAGGACGAGGCCCTCAAGCTTGACGTTGCCAAAATCAAGTTTGAATTTATGAACAATGCCCAGGCGCTGATTCACGGCGACCTGCACACAGGCTCCATCTTCGTGCGCCAGGATTCCACCCGCGTGTTTGATCCTGAATTTGCCTTCTACGGCCCTATGGGGTATGATATTGGCAACGTTGTGGCCAATATGATCTTTGCCTGGGACAATGGCCGCGCCGCCGGCGCCGGTGCGTTTTGCGACTGGACGTTGAAAGCCATTGAGGAAACCATCGACCTGTTCTGCCAGAAGTTCCTGACCTGCTTTGACGAATGCGTGACCGACCTGATGGCCAAAACGCCCGGCTTCAAGCAGGATTATCTGGCGGGCGTGCTTTCCGACACGGCTGCTTACGCGGGCACCGAGCTGATTCGCCGCACGGTGGGCATGGCCAATGTGAAGGACGTAACCACCATTGCCGATGAGTCAAAGCGCGCGCATGCGGAAAAGGTCAACATTCTGTGTGGCAAGGATTATATCATGAACCGCACCGGCTTCCAAACCGGAGCGGACTTCGTAGCCGCCGTTAAGCGTGCCGACGAGGCCGCAAAATAAGGAGGTAGACGGACCGTGGCTGAAAGGAACATTATGAACTATGAAACCGTCGCGCTGGACGATGAGAAAAGCGCGCTGGTGATTCTGGATCAGACCAAGCTACCCTATGAGGTGGAAATCCTGAGCCTGACCGAGCAGAAGGACATTTGGAACGCCATTTACCTTTTGCAGGTGCGCGGCGCTCCCGCCATTGGCG